>JABBNZ010000047.1 GCA_019352035.1 Pseudomonadota bacterium
GCAGGCGGAAACCACGCTTTTTGCCCGCGGCGCGCTGGGCCGGGCAGGATGCCCGGATCCAGGGATCCAGCGCTTCTTAACTAGAGGAAGCGTCTCCAGGAAACTATACTGACGGTTTGAGGATGGCCGAGGCAAAGTGTCGATAGATTCCAACCTGGCGATGGGCGCCGCGGCATCGGGGGGGCGCGTGCTCTCGGGCATGCGGCCGACGGGCCGACTGCACCTCGGCAATTACCACGGCGCGCTGCGCAACTGGGTGCAGTTGCAGTACCGGTACGAGTGCTTCTTCTTCATCGCCGACTGGCACATGCTCACCACCGGCTATGCAGACACCGCGCGGCTGCCGGAGTTCTCGCGCGAGGTGTTGATCGACTGGCTGGCCGCCGGCCTGAACCCCGGTGTCGCGACGCTCTTCGTCCAGTCGCACGTGCCGGAGCACGCGGAGCTGCATCTGCTGCTCTCCATGATCACGCCGCTCGGCTGGCTCGAGCGGGTGCCGAGCTACAAGGATCAGCAGGAGCAGCTGAAGGAGAAGGATCTCGCCACCTACGGCTTCCTCGGCTATCCGCTGCTGCAGGCGGCCGACATCCTCGTCTATCGCGCGGCGCACGTGCCGGTGGGCGAGGACCAGGTCGCGCACGTCGAGCTGACGCGCGAGGCCGCACGGCGCTTCAACCACGTTTTCGGCCGGGAACCGGACTTCGAGGAGAAGGCGGAGCGGGCCGTCAAGAGTCTGGGCGGGCGCAATACCACCCTCTACCGCCAATTGCGGCGGCGCTTTCAGGAAAACGGGGAGCGAGAGGCGCTCGAGCGCGCCCGCGTGCTGGTGCAGAGCAACAACCGCATCACCGTGGCTGACCGCGAGCGCCTGCTCGGGTACCTCGAGGGCACGGGCGTCACCATCCTGCCGGAGCCGCAGGCGCTGCTCACGGAGACGCCGAAAGTGCCGGGGCTCGATGGGCGCAAGATGTCGAAGTCCTACGGCAACACCATCGAGATGCGCGAGGACCCGGAGTCGGTGACGAGGAAGCTGCGCGCCATGCAGACCGATCCGGCGCGGGTGCGGCGCACCGACCCGGGCGATCCCGACAAGTGCCCGGTCTTCGAGCTGCACCGGATCTATTCCGACGAGACCACCCGCAAGTGGGCGGCGGAAGGCTGCCGCTCGGCGGGCATCGGCTGTCTCGACTGCAAGCAGCCGGTGATCGAGAAGATCGTCGCGGAAGTGACGGAGATGCGCCGCCGCGCGCAGGAATACCTCGAGAACCCGGATCTGCTGCGCGACATCGTCGCGGAAGGCTCGGAGAAGGCGCGCGAGGCGGCGCGCGAGACCCTGGACGAAGTGCGCCGCGCCATGCACCTGCGGGCGGGCTAGAATGAAGCGCTGGATCCGGGCATTGCGCTGCGCAGTCCCTGCTTCACGCACGCCCCGGGTCCAACCGGGTCTACCCGGGGTGGCCGTCCGCGGCCGCCCGTGTGACGCCTGCGTCGCACCCTGCCCCGCCGAGCGGGCGGCGTGCGAAAGGCGCGACTTTCGCACGCCGCGCGCCGCCTGCGGCGGCGGGCACGTCCCTGTGACTTGGTCCCAATCATGACTCGCCCGGAACTGACCATCGTCGTGTCCAATCCCGGCTCCGAAGCGCATCACGGCGAGGCGCCGCCGCAGCAGGTGGAGATGCCCTTCGCCGTCGTGAACGGCGAGCCGGTGACGGAGCTGCCGCGCGATCTCTACATCCCGCCGCAGGCGCTCGAGGTGTTCCTCGAGGCGTTCGAGGGGCCGCTCGACCTGCTCCTCTATCTCATCCGGCGGCAGAACCTCGACATCCTCGACATCCCGCTCGCCGAGATCACCCGCCAGTACATGAAGTACATCGAGCTCATGCAGGATCTGCAGCTCGAGCTCGCGGGCGAGTACCTCGTGATGGCGGCGACCCTCGCGGAGATCAAATCGCGCATGCTCCTGCCGCGGCCGAAGCCCTCGGTCGACGGCGTCGAGGAGGATCCGCGCGCCGAGCTCGTGCGCCGCCTGCAGGAGTACGAGCGCTTCAAGCGCGCCGCCGAGGAAATCGATACCCTGCCGCGGCTCGAGCGCGACGTCTGGGCGACCTCGGCGGAGCTCAAGGACCGGGTCGTGAGCCGGGTGATGCCGCAGATCACGCTGCAGGAGATGCTGGTCGCCTTCCAGGACGTCGTGGTGCGCGCCGAGATGTTTGCGCACCATCACATACAGCGCGAGCGCCTTTCCGTGCGCGCGCGCATGGGCGATATTCTCTCGAGCCTGGAGCGCGAGAGCTTCGTCGAGTTCGTGCGGCTGTTCCGTCCTGAGGAAGGGCGCATGGGCGTGACGGTGACCTTCATGGCGATCCTGGAGCTCGTGCGCGAGGGCCTGATCGACATCGTGCAGGCCGAGCCCTATGCGCCGCTGCACGTCAGGGCCGCGACCCAGGCGCGCAAGCTCCGGGTGGTTGCCGATAACGACGCGCCGACCCCGAGCGATGAGATCACGGCCGAGCCTGCGGCTCTCGAGGACGCTTCTTCCGGGATGGACTCCGGTGACGATCATGGGACTGACGAATGAACGAGCACTACCTTCGCAACGTTATCGAGGCGGCCCTGCTGGCCGCGGGCCGGCCGGTGCAGCCGGGGGAGTTGATCGAGCTCTTCGACGCGAATGCCCGGCCGACGGCGGAACAGCTGCGCGCTGCCATCGATGCGCTCGCCGCGCAGTACGCCGAGCGCGGCATCGAGCTCAAGGAGACCGCGGGGGGCTTGCGCATCCAGGTGCGCCGCGAGCTTGCCGGTGAGATCTCGCGTCTTTGGCCGGAGCGCCCGGCGCGCTACTCGCGCGCGCTGCTCGAGACGCTCGCGCTCATCGCGTACCGCCAGCCGCTCACTCGTGGCGAGATCGAGGGCGTGCGCGGCGTCGCGGTCAATCCCAACATCATCAAGACCCTCCTGGAGCGCAACTGGGTGCGCGTCGTCGGCACGCGTGATGTGCCCGGCCGCCCGGAGCTGCTCGGCACCACGCGGGATTTTCTCGACTACTTCGGCCTGAAGAGTCTCGATGAGCTGCCGCCGCTTTCCGAGCTCAAGGCCGTGGGCGACATCAACCTGCAGCTCGATCTGCAAGGCTCCGCCGGCGCCAAGCCCGATGGCGAGACGGCGCCGGGCGTCGCCGCTGGCATCGACTCCGCCGGGGAGGCGCCCGCGTCCGGCGAGTCGAGCGAATCCACCGCGTCCGGCGAGCCTCCTGAGCCGACCGAGTCCGGCGAGCCCGCCGCTTCCGCCGACTCCGCCGCGGCCGCGAGCGGTCCGGAAGAGGAGAGCGGAGCCGATGCTCCGAGCGCCGCCGCAGACGATCGGAGCGATGAGGCTCTGCTCGAGGGCTCCGAGGCGAGCGCTGTCGATGAGGAGGAGGACGGCGAGGACGGCGAGGAGCTGTCCGCCGAGGGCGGAGACTCCCACGAGCTCGTCGCGGCGCCGCGCGACGGCGGCGACTGATCGCCATGCACAGGCAGCGCGGTGAGCCCGAGCGGTTGCAGAAGGTTCTCGCCCGCGCGGGGCTCGCCTCCCGCCGCGAGGCGGAGGACTGGATCAGGGCGGGCCGCCTCACGGTGAACGGGCAGGCCGCATCGCTCGGCGTGCGGGTCGTTCCCGAAGATGAAGTGCGCCTCGATGGGCGCATCGTGCGCCAGCGCGCACCGCAGTCCGGCGGCCGCGTGTACCTCTATCATCGCTCGCCGGGCGAGAGCCTGGACAAGACGCCCGCCGACGCGCCGGAGGCGGTGCCGCTGCTCTCGCGGCTGCCGAAACGGGGCGGCCGGCGATTCATCATGGTCAGCCCCATGCCCCGGATCGACGGCGGTCTCGAGCTCCTCTGCGGCGACGGGGAGCTCGCCGCCCGACTGCAGCGCTCCGTGCGCAGCCTCTCGAGTGAGCTCAGTGTCAGAGCGCGCGGCGAGCTCACCCCGCAGCAGATCGAGGGCGTGCTGGGCGGCATACTCGACAGCGGCGAGAAGCTGACGGTGCTCGGCTGCGTGGGCGCGGGCGGAGAGGGCACCAACCGCTGGTATGCCATCACCGCGCGCGGCGCGAGCGGCAAGGACGTGCGGCAGCTTTTCGAGCGGCAGGCCGCCATCGTCAGCCGCGTGCTGCGCACGCGGCTGGGGCCTCTTGCGCTCGAGCGCTCGCTCGCGCGCGGGCACTTTCGCGAGCTGACACGCGAAGAGCTCCAGGGGCTGCTGTCGGAAGCGTCCGAAAGCCAGTCACCAGGCGCCCCAGAGCCGCTCCCGCAGCCGCGGGTGGAAACCATTCACGGGGCGGGCCGCCCGGCAAAACCGCAGGGGCGATCCTCAACGGCGAAAGCCGGCCCGAAGGGCTCGGCGCAGGACGCTCCGGGCAAGCGCCGCCGCGGGACCTCGGGCCGATTCAAGGATGACTCACCGCAACCGGAAATCCCCGGCCGCCGCCGCGCGCGCGGCGCGCCACGCGCGCCAGTTCGCGGCCGCCGCGCTCGCGATTGACGCTGCCGGCGGGTAGGGCAGCGCGCGCTCCGCCCGCGCCGATGCCTGCGAGGCGAGTGCCGTCCAGACGATGAGTCCGCGGGCGCTCTGTTGATGCTGCGGCGAGCAAGCCGTGACGGCTGCGGCGAGCTGCCGCCGCAACTCCTGATGGCGTGCGCGCAGGAGCAGCGTCAGCCCCGGCGGCCACGGCGGCGCGGCGAGCGCCGCCGGCGCGAGGCCGGCCCGCTCGAGCTCATCGAGCGGCACCCGCAGCCTCCCGGCGCCCGCCTCGCGCGCGAGATCGCCGAGCAGCTCGATCTCCCGCAGGGCCGCGCCGAGCTCGCTTCCCCCCGGGGCGCCCAGAGGCTCGATCATGGCCGCCGCCCAGCGGCGGCAGTAGGCCGCGAGCTCCTCGCGCCGCTCGAAGGTGGCGCCCGCGAGATCCCACACGGCGGCATCCACCAGTCCCGTGAGGCCCGCGAGAGCGCCGCCGGCTCCGGCGCCGGGAGCGAGGGCCTCGAGAGACCTCAGCAGCTCGCGTGTCAGTGGGTGAGAGGGATGGCCGGCCGCGCACCGGTCGCACTCGGCGCGCCACCACTCCAGGCGCGTATGCGCCACGTGATGATCGATGCCCGGCCGCAGGCTCGCCGCGATCTCCCGCTCGATCCCGCAGAGCGCGCCCAGCACTGGCTGTTGGGCCGGTGTCGAGTAGAGCCAGGCGAGAAAGCGGGGAGTGTGAGCCTCAGGCTTCTCGGACATCGCTCGGACCGGCGGCGACCGGCCGCACCGGCTGCTCGATGGGCTCGAGCTGCGCCAGGGCCGCATCGGCGGTGACGCCGAGCTCGGGGAAGCGGCGCGCCTGCGGCAGCACCTGCCGCTCGAGCGAGCCCACGGCGGAGTTGTAGGCATCGACGGCGGCGCCGAGCCGGCCGCCGAGGCGCTCCAGGTGCGAGGTGAAGGTTCCGAGCCTGCGATAGAGCTCCTGTCCGAGCTCGCGGATCAGCGCGGCATTCTGCGCCACCGCGGTCTGGCGCCAGCCGTAGGCGACGGTCTTCAGCAGCGCGATCAGGGTGGACGGGGTGGCGATGATGACCCCCTGCTTGAGCGCGGTCTCGAGCAGCTCCGGCCGCTGCGCGAGCGCCGCGCTCAGGAACTGATCGCCGGGCAGGAAGAGCACCGCGAATTCCGGACTGTGCTCGAACTGCGCCCAGTAGGCTTTGGAGCCGAGCTGGCGCACGCGCATCTCCACCTGCTGCGCGTGCTTTCTCATCGCCTGCTGCCGCTCCTCCTCCGAGGGCGCCTCGAGCGCCTCGAGATAGCCATCGAGCGGCGTCTTGACATCGATGACCAGGTCGCGTGAGTCCGGCATGTGCACCACGAGGTCGGGGCGCAATGCTCCCTCCTGGCCGGCGACGTGCAGCTGCTCCGTGAAGTCGCAATGCTCGGCGAGCCCGGCGAGCTCGACCAGGCGGCGCAGCGTGATCTCGCCCCAGCGGCCGCGCACTTCCGGGCGCCTGAGCGCGGTCACGAGATTTCGCGTCTCCCGCTGCAGCTGGATCTGGCCGCTCGCCAGCGACTCGATCTGCGTGCGCAGCGTCGCGTAGGCGTCACGGCGCTCGCGCTCGAGCGCCTGGCTTTGCTGTTCCGTGCGCTCGAGCGCCGCGCGCAGCGGCTGCACGAGCTGCGCGATGGCGGCCTCGCGCTCCTTCAGGGTGCCCGCCGCGACCGCCTGGTCGCGCCCGAGCGCCTCGCGCGCGAGCTGCAGGAAGAGCTCGCTGTTGGCGCGCAGCGTCTCGCCCGCGAGCACATCGAACGAAGCGCGCAGGCGTGATTCGGATTGCTCGAGCAGGGCGAGGCGCTCGGCTTCCTGATGCGCTCCGGCCTCCAGGCGCACGCGCGCGGCCTCGAGGTCCACGCGCAGGGACCCGATGCGCCGCATGGCACCCAGCTGTCCGAGGAGAAACCCGAGCGCCGCGCCGAGGACAAGGGCGATGGCGAGCGAGACGGCCGCGACTGGTCCGAGCGGCATCCCGGGCCTACGCCTGCACCCGCTCGAGGTGCACGATGTAGTTGACGGAAGGATCGTGCGTCAGGCGGCAGCTCTCGGTGTAGGGATTGAGCTCGATGCCGGCGATCGCCCGCGGCGCGAGGCCCGCGGCGCGTGCCCAGCGCGTCAGCTCCGAGGGGCGGATCAGCCGCTCGTACTCGTGCGTGCCGCGCGGCAGGAGCCGCAGCACGTACTCGGCGCCGACGATCGCCATGAGGAAGGACTTCAGGTTCCGGTTGAGCGTCGAGACGAATACCGAGCCGCCGGGCCGCACGAGAGCGCCGAGCGTCGCAAGCATGTGCTCCGGCCGCGGCACGTGCTCCAACATCTCCATGCAGGTGATGACCTCGAAGCGCTCCCCGGCGGCGGCGAACTCTTCCGCCGCCGCCACGCGGTAGTCGATCTGGATATTTTCCTCCGCCGCGTGCAGCCGCGCCACCTCGACCATGCCCGGGGCGAGGTCGATGCCGGTGACCCTGGCGCCGCTGCGCGACAGGGCCTCGCTCAGCAGCCCGCCGCCGCAGCCGACATCGAGCGCGCGGGCGCCCGCGAGGCTCACGTGCTCGGCGATGAACCCGAGCCGCACCGGATTCAGCAGGTGCAGCGGGCGGAATTCCCCGCGCGGGTCCCAGAACCGGTGGGCCAGCGCGTCGAACTTCGACAGCTCGCCGCGATCGGCATTGGCCGGCGGCGGCTCCATGGACATGCGCATCATCCCCATATGCTAACATTCCCGCATGTCCGAGATCGCCCGAGAAATTCTGTCGGTCAGCCTCGAAGATGAGATGCGGCAGTCCTACCTCGACTATGCCATGAGCGTCATCGTCGGGCGCGCGCTGCCCGACGTCCGCGACGGGCTGAAGCCCGTGCTCTTCGCCATGCGGGAGCTTGGCAACGAGTGGAACAAGCCGTATAAGAAGTCCGCCCGCGTGGTGGGCGATGTGATCGGCAAGTACCACCCGCACGGCGACTCGGCGGTGTACGACACCATCGTGCGGATGGCGCAGCCCTTCTCGATGCGCTACATGCTGGTCGACGGCCAGGGCAATTTCGGCTCCGTGGACGGGGACATGCCCGCGGCCATGCGCTACACGGAAGTGCGCATGTCGCGCATCGCGCACGAGCTGCTCGCCGACATCGACAAGGAGACGGTCGACTTCACGCCGAACTACGACGAGTCGGAGCTCGAGCCCTCGGTGCTGCCGACCCGGATCCCGCACCTGCTCGTCAACGGCCAGACGGGCATCGCGGTCGGCATGGCGACCAACATCCCGCCGCACAATCTCACTGAGATCGCCAGCGCCTGCCTCGCGCTCCTCGACGATCCGGCGCTGCCGCTCGCGGCGCTGATGCAGCACGTGCCGGGACCGGATTTCCCGACGGGCGGCATCATCAACGGCGCGCAGGAGATCGGCACCGCCTACCGCACCGGCCGCGGGCGCCTGTCCGTGCGCGCCCGGGTCAGCATCGAGGAGGTCGGCAAGGGCGACCGCCAGGCCATCGTCGTCACCGAGCTGCCGTACCAGGTCAACAAGGCTCGCCTCATCGAGCGCATCGCGCAGCTCGTGCGCGAGAAGCTGATCGAGGGCATCGCGGCCGACGGCCTGCGCGATGAGTCGGACAAGGACGGCATGCGCATCGTCATCGAGCTGAAGCGCGGCGAGGTGAGCGAGATCGTGCTCAACAACCTCTATGCGCAGACGCCGATGGAGACGGTGTTCGGCATCAACATGGTGGCGCTGCAGGACGGGCAGCCGAAGCTGATGTCGTTGAAGGAAATGCTCGATGCCTTCATCCGCCATCGGCGCGAGGTCGTCACCCGCCGCACCATCTTCGATCTCGCCAAGGCCCGCGAGCGCGCCCACATCCTCGAGGGACTGGCGGTGGCGCTCGCCAACATCGACGAGGTGATCGCGCTCATCAAGGCGGCGCCCGCGCCCGCCGAGGCGCGCGCGGCCCTCATGGGCCGCGGCTGGCCGCCGGGAGCCGTCACCACGCTCCTCGAGCGCGCCGGCACGGTATCGACCCGGCCGGGCGGACTGGCCGCCGGCACGGGGCTCGTGGAGGGCGAGTACCGGCTGTCCGAGGCGCAGGCGCAGGCCATCCTCGACATGCGCCTGAACCGCCTGACGGGGCTCGAGCAGGACAAGATCATCGCCGAGTACCAGGAGCTGCTCGCGCGCATCGCGGACCTCACCGACATTCTGGCGCGCCCGGAGCGGCTCACCGAAGTCGTGCGGGGCGAGCTCATCGAGATCCGCGACGCCTATGGCGATGCCCGCCGCACGGAGATCAACCGCGAGCACCTGAACCTCAGCACCGAGGATCTGATCGAGCCGCAGGATGTGGTCGTGACGCTCTCGCACACCGGCTACGCGAAGTGCCAGCCGCTCTCGGAATACCAGACCCAGCGCCGCGGCGGCCGCGGCAAAGCCGCGACCGCGGTCAAGGACGAGGACTTCGTCGAGAAGCTCTTCGTCGCCCACACTCACGACACCGTGCTCTGCTTCTCGAGCCGCGGCAAGGTCTACTGGCTCAAGGTCTACGAGCTGCCCCAGGCGGGCCGCAGCTCCCTCGGCAAGCCGATGGTGAATCTGCTGCCGCTCGAGCCGGGAGAGAAAATCAACGCGCTGCTGCCGGTGAAGCAGTACGACGAGCAGCACTTCGTGTTCATGGCGACCAGCCACGGCACGGTGAAGAAGACTCCGCTCAGCGCCTTCTCGCGCCCGCGCCCGAGCGGCATCATCGCGGTCGACCTGCGCGATGACGACAGGCTCGTCGGCGTCGCCATCACGGACGGGGAGCGCGATATCATGTTGGTCTCGAGCGGCGGCAAGGCGATCCGCTACGCCGAGGGGGAAGTGCGTCCCATGGGGCGCGAGGCCACCGGTGTCCGCGGCATCAGGCTCGCGGAGGGCCAGGAGGTCATCGCGCTCATCGTCGTCGGGCCGGGTGAGACCCGCGGCTGCGTGCTCACCGCCTCGGCCTCGGGGTACGGCAAGCGCACGCCGGTCGAGGATTTCCCCGTGCACGGCCGCGGCGGCCAGGGGGTCATCGCCATGCAGACCTCGGACCGCAACGGCACGACCGTGGCGGCGCTGCAGGTGCAGTCCGGCCAGGAGATCATGCTGATCAGCTCGACCGGCACCCTGGTGCGCACCGGGGTGGACGAGGTCTCGGAGCTCGGGCGCAACACCCAGGGCGTGCGACTCATCCGCCTCTCCGAGGGAGAGCGGCTGGTCGGCATCGAGCGCATCGAGAGCCTGGAAGGCGAGGCCGCCGAAGAAAGCGGGCCGGCCGAGAGCGACCGCCCCCCCGCCGGCTAAGAAGCATAGCGGGCCAGGGCCGCTCCGTTTCCCGGGGCACCTCGGCTCGCCTTCGCGGGTCTCAGGGGCCCGCGGCGAAATGTGTAGGGTCTCGCGGAAATCGTCTCGACGATTTCCGCCAATGCCAATCAGGAAGCATAGTAGTATCCGCGATTCCCTGTTTTCTCACCCGGACCCGGAAGGGCACTCGTGCGCGTATTCAATTTCGCCGCAGGACCCGCAGCCCTGCCGCTCGAGGTTCTCGAGCAGGCCCGTGCGGAGCTCACCGACTGGCGCGGCAGCGGCATGTCGGTGATGGAAGTCAGCCACCGCAGCAAGGCGTTCCTCGCCGTCGCCGAGGAGGCCGAGAGTCTGGTGCGCTCGCTCCTCGCCGTCCCGGCCGGTTACGAAGTGCTTTTCCTCCAGGGCGGCGCGAGCGGCCAGTTCGCCGCCATTCCGATGAATCTCGCCGCACCCGGCGCGGTCGCCGACTACGTGAACACGGGTACCTGGTCGACGAAGGCGATCGGGGAGGCGAAGCGGCTGCTGATGAAGGTGAACGTCGCCGCCGATGAGGCGGCATCGGGTTACACCACGGTCCCGGAGCAGGGCGGCCTGGCGTTGACTTCCGGCGCCGCCTACGTGCACTACACGCCGAATGAGACGATCGGCGGAGTGGAATTTCCCTACGTGCCGGATTCTGGCGGCGTGCCGCTCGTCGCGGATATGTCCTCCACCATTCTCTCGCGGCCGATCGATGTCTCGAAGTTCGCGCTCATCTATGCCGGGGCGCAAAAGAACATTGGGCCGTCCGGCCTGTGCGTGGTGATCGTACGCAAGGATCTGCTCGGCAAGGCCCGTGCAGGTACTCCGTCGATATGGGACTACCAGGCCATGGCCGCGGAGCGATCGATGCTCAATACGCCGCCCACCTTCGGCTGGTACATCTGCGGCCTCGTGCTCAAGTGGGTGCAGGCGCAGGGCGGCCTTGCGGCAATGGCGGCGCGCAATCGCGCGAAGGCCGAGCTCCTCTACCGCACGATCGAGGAGTCCGGGTTCTACCGCAGCCCGGTGGCGAAGACCTGCCGCTCCTGGATGAACGTGCCCTTCACGCTGGCGCGGCCGCAGCTCGATGCCGCCTTCCTCACCGAGGCGCGGGCGGCGGGGCTCGCGAGCCTCGAGGGCCACCGCTCGGTCGGCGGCATGCGCGCGAGCCTCTACAACGCCATGCCCCTCGAGGGCGTGCAGGCGCTGACCGCCTTCATGCGGGAATTCCAGCGCCGTCACGGATAGGATGAGGCGGCGGAGCACGTCCGCGTGCCCCGGGGGGCCGTGGTTCGGATTCGCGTAACGATTGGCAGCTATGAAATATCGGATCCTGACGCTCAACAACATCAGCGCGCGCGGCCTCGAGCGCCTGCCGCGCGAGCGCTACGAGGTCGCCTCGGGCCTGGAGCGTCCGGATGCCATCCTGGTGCGCTCCGCGGACATGCACGGCCTCGGCCTCCCCGACACCGTGCGCGCGGTGGGGCGCGCGGGGGCCGGCGTCAACAACATCCCGGTCGCGGACCTGAGCCGCCGCGGCATCGCCGTCTTCCACGCTCCGGGCGCCAACGCCAACGCGGTCAAGGAGCTCGTGCTCGCGAGCCTCTTCCTCGCCGCCCGCAACATCTGCCAGGCGTGGGCCTTCGCGCGCTCCACGGGCGGCGATGACGCGGCGATCGAGGAGGCGGTCGAGAAGGGCAAGAATGGCTTCGTCGGCTTCGAGCTGCCCGGGCGCACGCTCGGCGTGGTGGGTCTCGGGGCGATCGGCGTCGAGGTGGCCAACTCCGCGGAGGCGCTCGGGATGAGCGTCCTCGGCTACGATCCGCAGATCACCGTACAGCGGGCCTGGCAGCTGTCCTCGGGCGTCGAGCAGGCGCTCTCGCTCGATGATCTGTTCGCCCGCTCCGATATCGTCACGGTGCACGTGCCGCTCAACGAGCAGACGCGCAAGCTCGTCAACGAGTCGCGCCTGCGCCTGCTGAAGAAGGGCGGGGTGATCCTCAACTTCTCCCGCGCGGGCATCGTCGATGATCCGGCGGTGGTGGCGGCGCTCGATGCCGGACGCCTGCACGGCTACGTCTGCGACTTTCCGACCAACCTGCTCAAGGATCATCCCAAGGTCGTCGCGCTGCCGCATCTTGGCGCCTCGACCTGGGAGGCCGAGGAGAACTGCGCCATCATGGTCGCCGACCAGGTGCGCGACTTCCTGGAGAACGGCAACATCAGGAACAGCGTCAACTACCCCGAGGCGGTCCTGCCCCGGGTGTCCGGCACCACCCGCCTGGGCGTCGCCAACAGAAACGTCCCCAACATGGTCGGGCAGATCTCGACCTGCCTCGCCGGGGCCTCGATCAACATCGCCGACCTGCTCAACAAGTCGCGGGGCGAGTACGCCTACACGCTCATCGATGCCGAGGGCGCCGTGGGCGAGGATCTCCTGGAGAAGATCCGCGCCATCCCGGGCGTGCTGTCGGCGCGGCTTCTCTGAGCGCAACGCCATGGCCCGAAAACGCCCCTTGCCCGACACCACGAAGCTCGAGGCCGTGCGCTCGCGCATCGATTCCGTCGACGAGCAGATTCATCGCCTGATCAGCGAGCGCGCCAAGCTCGCGCAGCTCGTCGGCATCTCCAAGAGCCGCGACGGCCACACCGTGGATTTCTACCGCCCGGAGCGCGAAGCACAGGTGCTGCGCCGCGCGCGCGCGCGCAACCGCGGGCCGCTGCGGGACGAGGAGGTCGTGCGCCTCTTTCGCGAGATCATGTCCGCGTGCCTCGCCCAGCAGGAGCCGCTCAAGGTCGCCTATCTCGGACCCGAGGCCACCTTCAGCCAGACCGCCGTGCTCACGCAGTTCGGGCATTCGGTGCGCTCCCTTCCCCTGGGCTCGATCGATGAGGTCTTCCACGAGGTGGAATCCGCCGCGGCGGATTTCGGCGTGGTGCCGATCGAGAATTCCACCGAGGGCACGGTGAACCACACGCTCGACCGCTTCATCGGCTCGCCGCTGAAGATCTGCGGGGAGGTGGAGCTGCGCATTCAGCACTACCTCATGGGCAACATGAGCGCCCTCGGAAGGATCGTGCGCATCTGCTCGCATCCGCAGTCCCTCGCGCAGTGCCGCGGCTGGCTCCAGGAGCACTTGCCGAGCGTCGAGCTCGTGCCTGCCTCGAGCAACGGCGAGGCCGCCCGCCGCGCGCGCGATGAGCGCGGCACCGCCGCCATCGCGGGCGAGACCGCGGCCGAGGTCTATGGGCTGAAGGTCCTCGCGGCGCAGATCGAGGATCGCGCCGACAACACCACGCGCTTCCTCGTGCTCGGGCGCAAGCTCCTCGCGCCGAGCGGCAAGGACCGCACGACCCTGCTGGTATCCGTCGCCGATACCGACTCGCCCGGCGCGCTCTACCGGCTGCTCGAGCCGCTCGCGAAACACCGTGTCAGCATGACGCGCATCGAGTCACGTCCTTCGCATCGACGCAAATGGGATTACATCTTCTTCATCGACATCGACGGCCATGCCGAGGAGCCGCACGTGGCCCGTGCGCTCGCGGCGCTCAAGCGCCGCTGCTCGCTCTATCGCGTGCTCGGCTCCTACCCGCGCGCGGTGCTCTAGCGTGTCCGCCATGAGCTCTTCCGGCACAGGCGCGCGCTATCGGGTCGCGCCCGGAGGCGTGGTCGCGGGCGAGCTCACGGTGCCCGGCGACAAGTCGATCTCACACCGCGCGCTGATGTTCGGCGGCATCGCCGAGGGCGAAACCCGGATCAGCGGTTTTTTGGCCGGTGAGGACTGCCTCGCGACGCTGCGCGCGCTGCAGGCGCTCGGGGTGGGCATCGAGCGGCCGCAGCCGCATACGGTGCATGTCAGCGGCCGGGGTCTGGAGGGCCTGCGGGCGCCGGGCGTGCCGCTCGACATGGGCAACGCGGGCACCGCGATGCGCCTGTTCATGGGACTGCTCGCCCCGCAGGCGTTCGACTCCACGCTGATCGGCGACGAGTCGCTGATGCGCCGGCCGATGGAGCGGGTGGCGGCGCCGCTGCGCCTCATGGGTGCCGATATCCGCACTCACGACGGCCGTCCGCCCGTGCTGATTCACGGCACCCCGCACTTGCGGGCGATCGACTATCCCTTGCCCGTGCCGAGCGCCCAGGTGAAATCGGCCGTGCTGCTCGCCGGCCTGAGGGCCTTCGGCCGCACGCGGGTGACGGAGCCGGCGCCGTCGCGGGACCATACGGAGCGCATGCTTAGCGCTTTCGGCGTCGAGGTCCTGCGGCAAGGGGCGACGGTGGCCGTCGAGGGGGGGCAGAGGCTGACCGGCACGTCGGTGGCCGTACCGGCCGACTTCTCTTCCGCCGCCTTCTTTCTGGTCGCGGGGTGTCTCGCGGCCGAGAAGGGCCTGTTGCTGCGCAATGTCGGCGTCAATCCGACCCGCACCGGACTCCTCGAGATGCTGCGGCTCATGGGCGCGCAAATCCGCGTCTATGCGCACCGGCAGGATGGGGCGCCGGGCGGGGAGCCGATCGCGGATATCGAGGTCAGCAAGAGCCGGCTGAAGGGCATCCGGGTCCCGCCATCCCTGGTGCCGCTCGCGATCGATGAGTTTCCGGTGTTCTTCATCGCCGCGGCCCTGGCGCAAGGGGAGACCCTGGTGCGCGGGGCGCTGGAGCTTCGCGTCAAGGAAAGCGACCGGCTCGCCGCCATGGCGCAGGGCCTGACGGTGCTCGGGGTGGAGAACCAGCTGCTCGAGGATGGCCTGTGGATCCGCGGCGGGAGCGGCTTCGGCGGCGGCACCATCGAGAGCCACGGCGATCACCGCATCGCCATGGCCTTCGCCGTGGCGGGACTCGCTGCAAGCGCTGAGATCGAGATCCGCGACGTCGCGAACGTCGCGACCTCCTTCCCGGGATTCCTCGAGATCGCACGCTCGGCGGGGCTGCAGATCGAGATGCCATGACGGACGAGGCCCCTGTCGTCACGATCGACGGGCCCAGCAGCTCGGGCAAAGGCACGATCAGCCGCGAAGTCGCCGGGCACGTCGGCTGGCACCTGCTCGACAGCGGGGCGCTTTACCGGCTGGTGGCCCATGCGGGCCTCGGCCGTGGGCTGGACCCGACCGATGTGGAGGGCCATGCGCGCGCGGCCGCCGGGATGCAGGTGGTCTTCGGGGCAGATCCCGACGGCGGCGAGCGGATCCTGCTGGAGGGCCAGGACGTGACCCAGGCCATCCGGACCGAGACGGCCGGGCAGGGGGCCTCCCGGGTCGCCGCCTGGCCGGCGGTCCGTACCGCCCTGCTGCAGCGCCAGCGCGCCTTTGCCCGTCCCCCGGGGCTGGTGGCCGACGGCCGGGACATGGGTACCGTCGTCTTTCCGGGGGCCCGGCTCAAGATATACCTCACGGCGAGCGCCGAAGAGCGGGCGCTGCGGCGCTATAACCAGTTGAAAGGCAAGGGGGCCGGTGTTAGCCTTGCCGCCCTTTCGCGCGAGATCGCCGAGCGGGACGCGAGGGATTCGGCGCGGGCGGTGGCTCCCCTGATTCCCGCCCCCGACGCGGAGCTGATCGACTCGACCGGTCTTTCCATCGAGGAGGTCGTCGGCCGCGTACTGCAGCTCGGAGCCGTGCGGTCGTTGTGGCCGCCGCAGTGATGGATCGCGCGGAAAGTTTTCATGGTCGGTGCGCCGCATGAAGCGCGTGCCGTTTTTGCATCTGCCTGGGCCGCAAGGAGCATCGGGCGCCAGTTGAATTGACGCGCGTGCGTCAGAGTACGACAGAAAGTATGACAGAAAGTTTTGCGGAGCTCTTCGAGCAAACTCTCGCCAACCAACGCATCCGTCCCGGGATGATCCTCACCGGACTGGTGGTCGAGGTCACCCCCGACGTCGTCGTGGTGAACGTGGGCCTGAAGTCCGAGGCCGTGATCCCCGTCGAGCAGTTCAAGAACGAGCGCGGCGAGCTCGAGGTCAAAGCGGGCGATGAGGTCGAGGTCGCTCTCGACTCGGTCGAGGACGGCACGGGCGAGACCCGCCTCTCGCGCGAGAAGGCGAAGCGCGCCCGTACGTGGACGCGGCTCGAGGAGGCATTCAACAAGTCGGAGATCGTCACCGGCATCATCACCGGCCGCGTCAAGGGCGGCTTCACGGTGGAACTCGACAACGTGCGGGCCTTCCTTCCGGGATCGCTCGTCGACGTGCGTCCGGTGCGCGACACCTCCTATCTCGAGGGCAAGCCGCTCGAGTTCAAGGTCATCAAGCTCGACCAGAAGCGGAACAACGTGGTGGTCTCCCGCCGCGCCGTGGTGGAGCAGGAGTTCTCCGCGGAGCGCAGCGCGCTCCTCGACAACCTGCAGGAAGGCTCGGTCGTGCACGGCTCGGTCAAGAACCTCACCGATTACGGTGCGTTCGTCGACCTGGGCGGCATCGACGGGCTGCTGCACATCACCGACATGGCGTGGAAGCGCGTCAAGCATCCCTCCGAGGTGGTGAAGGTCGGCGATGAGATCGACGTGCGCATCCTGAAGTTCGACCGCGAGCGCTCGCGCGTCAGCCTGGGGCTGAAGCAGCTCGGCGCCGACCCGTGGGAGAACATCGCGCGCCGCTATCCGCCGCATACCCGCGTCTTCGGCAAGGTCACCAACATCGCCGACTACGGCGCCTTCGTCGAGATCGAGGACGGCGTCGAGGGCCTGGTCCACGTGTCGGAAATGGACTGGACCAACAAGAACGTCAACCCGGCGAAGGTCGTGCACACCGGCCAGGAGGTCGAGGTGATGGTGCTCGACGTCGACGAGGACCGCCGCCGCATCTCGCTCGGCCTGAAGCAGTGCCAGGCCAACCCGTGGAAGGAGTTCGCCGAGAACTACAACCGCGGCGACAAGGTGTCGGGCCAGATCAAGTCGATCACCGACTTCGGCATCTTCATCGGCCTGGCGGGCAATATCGACGGCCTGGTGCACCTCTCCGACATCTCCTGGGACATCCCGGGCGAGGAGGCGGTGCGCAACTACCAGAAGGGCCAGCAGCTCGAGGCCATGGTGCTCTCGATCGACCCGGAGCGCGAGCGCATCAGCTTAGGGGTGCGCCAGCTCGCCAAGGATCCCTTCTCGAGCTACATCGCGGAGTTCCCGAAGGGGACGATCGTCAGGGGCGTGGTCAAGGAAGTGGATGCCCGCGGTGCGATCATCGACCTCGGCAACGGCATCGAGGGGCAGCTGCGCGCCTCGGAGCTCGGCCGCGACCGCGTGGAGGATGCGCGTGCGGTGCTGAAGGTGGGCGAGGAGGTCGAGGCGAAGTTCACGGGCGTCGACCGCAAGTCGCGGGCGATCTCCCTCTCGATCAAGGCCAAGGAGGCCCACGAGGAGGCGGAAGCGGTGCAGAGCTACCGCTCCTCGGAGGGGTCGACCACGGGCACGAGCCTCGGCGACCTGCTGAAGGAGCACATCGGGGATCGCAGCTGACTCTAACCGCTGCTCCGGTTTTCGGGGCCGCCGCGCCGCGGCGGCCCCGGGACCGAGCAGCACCATTGGAACATGACGAAGTCCGAGCTCATCGAGATCATCACCGCGAAGCAGAAGCATCTGCCGTCCAAGGATGTCGAGCTCGCGTTGAAACAGATCCTCGAGATCATGAGCGACTCGCTCGCGCAGGGCGATCGGATCGAGATCCGGGGGTTCGGCAGCTTCTGCCTGCATTTCCGCCCGCCGCGCCAGGGGCGCAATCCCAAGACGGGGGAGGCGGTGGCGCTGTCAGGGAAGTACGTGCCGCACTTCAAGCCCGGCAAGGACCTGAGGGAACGGGTCAACGATGGCGCTGACAATCCCATTCGCGATTAGCCCGAAAGCGAATCATTGAGCGGCCCAGGGGCCGCTACGCCCCTCAGAGCCATCGTCGCCGCGAGCGCAAGCGGCTTCGGGCCGCTATAAGATAGCGGCGTGATCGAGCTGCCTGCGCTTCTGCTCGCCTTGGCGTTCATCGCCGTCGGGGTCGCCGCCTGGTTCATGGGGCGCCTCACGGGCGCGGCGCGCACGGTGCGTCTGCCGCGCGACTACTACGTCGGCCTCGATCACCTCATCAACGACCGGTTCGATCATGCGGTGGAGATCTTCGCGCGCATGGCGGAGGCCGACGGCGACGCGGCCGAAATCCAATTCGCGCTGGGGAGTCTCTTTCGCCGCCGCGGTGAGGTCGATCGCGCGATCGCGATCCACTCGCGCATGCGCGAGCAGGGAGGGGCCTCGCTGCGGGAAAAGGCGGCTTTTGCGCTGGCGCTCGATTACCTGAGCGCGGGGCTGATGGATCGGGCGGAGGGGCTGCTGGAGGAGCTGTCGGCTTCACGCGAGTATCGCAAGGTGGCGCTCGATCACCTGGTACGCATCTACGAGTCTCAGGGCGACTGGGCCAACGCCCTGAAGACCTTCCATGCTCTGCCGCAGGCGACGCAGGTCGAGCGCCGGCGGATCGCGGCCCATTACCTCTGCGAGCTCGCGGAGCAGGCGCTCGTGCAGGGCGATGTGGATCGGGCGCGGACGCTCCTGCGCCAGGCGCGCACGCACCAGGCGGACCTGCCGCGGGCGGATGTACTGACGGCGCGCATCATGGAGCTCGCGGGCGATAGCGCCGCCTCGCTCAGCCTCTACTTCAAGGCGCTCGAGGAGTCGCCGGAGCTGGCGCTCGAGATCATTCCGCGGGTGCTCGGGCTCTGCGGCAGCGGTCGGCCCGAGGACGCCCTGCCGGAGATCGCGCTCAGACTGCGCCGCAACGGCACCATCAGCTCCAGGCAGCTCGTCTGGCTGCTCGCGACGGCCCTGCCCCCGCAGCAATTGCGCGAGCTGCCCGGCATCGCGGGCTCGGAAGCCGAATCGGCGGCCGACGCCCGCTCGCTCGGGGCGCTACTGACGCGGATCGGGGACAGCGGCGGGCGGTATCAGTGCGAGGACTGCGGGCTGCTCAGCGTGGGCTGGTACTGGCGCTGCCCCAAGTGCCGCTCCTGGGACAGCATGCGGCCGGCGGTCTTCAAGTGGGCGGAAAAGGCCGAGGAGAGAGCGTTCCCGTAGGGGCGGTATGCAAGTTGCGAGGCCCATCGTGGGCCTCGGCCCTGCGGGCCCGACGCTGCGCGTCGTCAAAAATCGCTCCAGGCGATTTTTTGCGAGGCCTCGTTAGCGATTCAATTACCTCATACACGGTACACTTGGGCTTCAAGAGTATCCCCGGAGAGAGCCGATGAGGATGACACCGAAGTCCGCGATCCGCACCGCCGTGTTTCCGGTGGCCGGGCGCGGCACTCGCTTCCTGCCCGCCACCAAGGCGAGCCCGAAGGAGATGCTGCCCGTCGTCGACAAGCCCCTCATCCAGTACGCCGTCGAGGAGGCGCTCGCCGCGGGCGTCACGCGCCTCGTGTTCATCACCGGCGCCTCCAAGCGCGCCATCGAGGATCACTTCGACTCCGACCAGGAGCTCGAGCAGCTGCTCGAGCGGCAGGGCAAGAGCGATCTGCTGAACCAACTGCGCAGCGTGCTTCCTTCCTACGCCTCCTGCATCTACATCCGCCAGCCGGCGCCGCTGGGACTCGGCCACGCGGTGCTCTGCGCGCAGCCGGCGGTGGGCTCGGAGCCCTTCTTCGTCCACCTCGCTGATGACCTCATCAAGAGCGAGGTGGCCTGCCTCGCGCAGATGGCCGAGGTCTACGAGGCCAAGAAGGCGAGCGTCCTCGGCGTGCAGGTGGTGCCCAAGGCCGACACCGACAAGTACGGCATCGTGGCGGTGGAGGCCGACAAATCCAACACCAGCCGGGTGCGCAGCATCATCGAGAAGCCCAAGCCCGCCGTCGCTCCCTCCAACCTCGCGGTGGTGGGGCGTTATGTCCTCGCCCCGGCGATCTTCGAGCATCTCGAGCGCCTCGGGCACGGGGCGGGCGGGGAGATCCAGCTCACCGACGGCATCGCCGCGCTGATGCGCGAGGAGGCGGTCTACGCCTACCGCTTCAGCGGCAAGCGCT
This sequence comes from Pseudomonadota bacterium, assembly GCA_019352035.1. GTDB lineage: Bacteria > Pseudomonadota > Gammaproteobacteria > Steroidobacterales > Steroidobacteraceae > 13-2-20CM-66-19. The sequence continues at coordinate 19,881 of JABBNZ010000047.1, forward strand.
ACGACTGCGGCAACAAGCTCGGGTATCTGCAGGCGACGGTGGAGTACGCGCTCGGCCATCCCGCCCTCGGCAAGGACTTCCGGCGCTACCTCAAGGGACTCGATGTCAATGCGCCTGAGTTCAGGGAGGACATTCAGCCGATGCGCCGGCCCGCGGCCGACGTCGAGGGGCGTACCCAGGGCAGTCCTCGCGGCCGGCCGCGCGCCGATGGCACCGGACGCACCACCAACGGCAGCGGCGCGCGCGCGCGCACCGCCGGATCGGGAACGAAGCGCAGGACGCGGGCGGCGGTTTAGCCGCCCGGCACGGGCCCCGCGTGGCCGCTATTTGACGACCTGAGTACCCTTCACGCCGCCGCAGCTCGAGCCGAGCCACTTCCCCTCGACGGTCTCGTGGACCGTCATGGCGTGGCCGCCGCCCGTCTGGATGACATCCACCGTGCCGGACACGTGATGCGGATCGACCCTGTGGAAGCGGGCCGTCTCCGTGTGCCCTGGGCCGTTCCGCGGGGTACACACCTTGTGATACTCGAAGTTGGTGCGCGTGTTGCTGACCAGCGTCGACTTGCATTGCGCCGACTGGTAGCCGCTGCCGAAGCCGCGTGAGAGCCGCCTGGCGGTCATGCATTCCTTGAAGACGTGCTCGCGCTGCGCGGCCGCCATCGCGGACTGCATGGCGGCCTGAACCTTTGCCCGCTCCGCGGGAGGCATGCTCTGCAACTGCTGCTGCAGCTGCGGGGGCAGCACGCCGCTCACCTGCGCGTGGGTCGTGAGCTGCCACAGTCCCTTGTCGACGGCCATGTTGACCGGTGGCTGGCCGGCCTGTGCCGATGCAATGACCGCCGCCGCGGCGCTCACGGCGAAACCGATCACCGCCCGTTTTGTTGACATGCTGACATCTCCCCTGGGCTCGGTGCCCGCCGTCATGCTCGCACAGGCGCGGTCACGGGTCCACCCTGAGTCTTGTCCGACCAGGTATGAGCCTTCAGCTGCTTAGTTAGCCCGCCGTACGTCCCACCTGGTGGCTCGAATGCTCGAGAAGTTGCGCAATCGAATTTACCCGCAGCCGCCCGCGCTCACCGCCTGCTCCCGGGCGACGATGTGTCCGAGCGTGTTGATGTTGTCCACCAGCCGGTCGCTGAGCGTCGCGAGCTCGGCGCCGATCGCGCCGCCGAGGCGGGTGTCCAGCTCCTGGACGAGGTCCTGTTGCAGCGCCCGCAGCCGCGGCGACATGGGTGGAGGCGGAGCCTTGCCCTCTACCGCCTCGGCGATCTGCTTAAGAGCGATCGCGCCCTGGACGGTAAGCGCCTCGATGGGGCTGCGGGCCGGCACCGCGCCCGGGGCGCTGAGTGCCGCATCGAGCGTCATCGTCGTGCGCGCGAGGCGGTTGCTGTTGGCGAGCAGCGATTGGGGCAGCTCCGCGATCGCCGGGGAGGCGGCTGGCTCCGCCTGCAGGCGCTCGAGCGCCGCCTGCGCGTTGGCGCGAGCCACCCGGGCGCCGTTGCGGGCTTCGCGCCGCTCTTGGCTGTGGCTGGCGGCGCCGAGGCTCGCCAGATACCTCGCGTACGCCCGCAGCAGCCCCGCGAGCGCGCTGCGGATCTGCGTGCGCTCCCGCGTTGGCCACAGCCCATAGGCCAGCAGCGCCATCGCGCTGCCGATCACCGTTGCGATCAGCCGGGGGAGCATCGTGGACTCGGGCGGCTCCCCCGCCAGGGCCAACAGCAGCACCACCATGCCGGTGAGGGCGGTGACGGCCACGCCGTAGTGCACGGTGCCGAAGTACCGATAGGCCGCGCAGAACACTGCCATCATCGCGAGCCATGCCCAGGCATCGGCCGGCAGGAAGTGCACCAGCGCCGTGGTGAGCAGAAGTCCCACGACCGTGCCCGCGACCCGAAGCAGTCCGTAGGAAAAGGTGGCGCCGTAGTCCGCCCGCAGAACGATGGCCACGGTCATCGGGATCCAGTAGCCGTGCGAGAGCTCGAGCGCCCGCCCGAGCCAGAGTGCTACCGTAACGCAGGCGGCGGTTCGCAGGGCGTGGCGAAACGCTGCCGACCGGGGCGTGAGACTCGCGGCGAGAATCGATACCGGAGACTGGGGGCGGATCGCGCGCGGCAGCTGCAGATCCTGCTCCAGGACGCGCAGCGCTCCGGCGGCGCTGGCGCGGCTGGCGTTGCGGGCGGCGGCGGCGAGCTGGCCGCAGAGGGCATGAAAGCGGCGCGCCTGCGCAACGTCCCGCGTATCGTAGGGTGCCGATGCGCAAGCGGGCGCGCCGGGCAACGCAATGGCGGCTTCGGCGGCGCGCAATCGCTGCAGCGACCGGGCCGTCGCTGCATCGGCATCCGTACCGCCGGCGATGCAGCGGGCGATGTCGTCCAACAGGGCGGCGGCTTCGTCACGGAGGAGCCCGCCTATGCGCTCGCCGGGCTCGGCGCTCGCAAGGGCCGTCAGCTCGAGGCGTATGCGCTCGGCGACCTCGAGCAGCACGCTGAAGCTGTCCATGACCGGGCCGCGCGCCCGCAGAGGCCCGAGCAGCGTGTGTTGCAGCTGCGTCATGCCCTCGCTCAGGGCCGGCGCGGCCGTGCCGTCGACGGCCCGCTGGCGCGCCAGTTGCGCGAGTCCGCGATAGACGGTGGCGAGGGCTTCCCGCTCCGGTCCGTACCGCTGCAGCGGCCAGGCGGCGATCGAGAACAGCGTGAGCAGCAGTCCGCCGCCTGCGATCAGCGCGGCGATCTTAAGCGCCGCCCCGGGGCCGCTCGCGGGACTGGCGGCGCTGATGACGAGGAGGATCATGGCCGTCATCCCGACCCGGCCGCCCGCATCGCCGAAGAGCACGAGCAGCGCCCCGGCGAAGGCGATGAGGACCGTCGCGGCGAGGAGCGCCGTGAGGTGAGCGCCGAGCACCAGGCCGATGAATGCCGCGAAGCTGCCGGCCGCCGAGGCCGCCAGCAGCCAGGCGAGCCGCTGGCGATAAGGCCCCGGCTGATCCGAAAACAGGGTGACGAGCGCGCCGACGGCGATCCAGAGGCCGATGCCCACGTGGGCCGTCGCGATGCCGAGCGCGAGCGGCACGACGACGGCGGCGGTGTTGCGCAGCAGCACCCGCCAGGGGACCTGCGCGCGCTGGGTTTGAATCAGGACCGCCAGGATGCTGGCGCCGATGCCGCTCGAAGATCGATCGTGTGAGGTTCGGATTGTCATTCGGGTGAGGTTCCGCCATCCCGATCGCGGGCACCGCGCACGTGGAGTCCCGTATACCGGACTGGCCCGTAGACTGGCCAGTCCGATGCGGGACCCGCGCGTATCGTATATGGAGCTCTGCGGGCAAGTACATGGGCGAGCACTGGCTCGCGAGCTTCGCGCTGCTCGCCCTCGATCCGGATCGGCGTGACGGCGCCGATGTCAGACGACGAGCACGAAATTCCCGTAGCCCCCTAGCGTGTCATCATCGGTGAGCAGAACCATCTTTTCGATGGATGCTTGCGCGACCAGCAGCCTGTCGAATGGGTCCTTGTGCAGGCGCGGCAGGTTGGCCACTTCCGCTGTGTGCTCGCCGGTGATGTGCAGGTGATCGAATCCGGCGGGCTCGATGCCCGACAGTACCTCGGCCGGATCTGCCTGGAGCTTGCCGAGTGCGGACTTTATGCTGACTTCCCAGATGGATGCCGCGCTCGCGAACACCTGGCTCGATTCGATTCGCTGCCGAGCCTTAGAGGAGAGCTTGCTGGGAGAGGCCAAGGCCCAGAGCAGCAGGTGCGTATCGAGCAGGACCCTCAAGGCTGATGCCCCTCGAAGCTGGCCAGCACATCATCGGGAAGCGGTGCATTGAAGTCTTCGGCGACCCTGATCTTGCCCTTGAGCAGCCCGAGCCGCTTCTTCTTCACGCTCCCCGTGACAGGGCACAGTCGCGCCATGGGCTTGCCGGCCTTGGCGATGATGATCTCCTTTCCCGCTGCGACTTCCTCGACGATGCGAGACAGGTGAGTCTTCGCCTCGTGGATATTGAGCACTTTAGTCATGGACCACCCACTGCCCGAATAAACTAAGTTTAGTTTAGTCCTTCCGCGGGGACGCTGCAATCCCAGCGCTTACGGCAGATGGATCGATGCCGCGGCCCCGGCGCCGGCGCGGTTGGTCCTCTCCCGGCGCTGCACCTCGATGAGATCGGCAAGGGTCACCTCGGCGATCTCGCGCATCTTGAGCATGGTGGCTCGTCGGCTCATCCCGACAGCCGGACCGCCGGGGCGTCGTGGAAGGGCTCGGGATCGCAGATCACGACCCCATCGCCCGCGGTGAGTCCGTGCAGGACTCGCGATGGAGTTGGCGCAGCCGGGCTCTGGAGCGTCCGTCCGCCGGACCGCGGACACGTCGGTGCACACCCGCGGTCGCGCTTCGGGCTCGGCTTGCGCGGGGCTCGCGCTGCTAGCAAGCTCAGCCTCGAAGGGGCATCGATACAGCACAGGAGTACTTCATGGCCACTCGCCGCACCACCTCGACAGGATCCATTCGCGCCGTCCCGCCCGCACAAGCCATCGAGCCGGCACGGGCCGCGCAGCCCGCAGAGAAGGCTGTGCCGGGTCGGCGCGTCGCCGCGCCCAAGCCGGACGCGCCGTCCGGCGCAGCCACGGGCATCACCGTGTCCGGTGATGCCCGCCGGGCGATGATCGAGCAGGCGGCCTATCTGCGCTCCGAGCGGCGTGGATTTACGCCTGGGGGCGAAGTCGAGGACTGGCTGGCGGCGGAAGCAGAGGTCGATGCGCTGCTCAGGGCCGGCCACACCGGCCCGCGGCAGTAGTCTGATTAATTTTTTCAGCCGAATTTGCCGGGTTTCGAGGCGCGCGGCCGGTCGCATCAATGCGGCAACCGCGGCGGGCGTAACGAGCATGGAAGACATTCCGACCTGCACGCTCGAGAAGCCGACCGGCTGACGCGGCCGCGGACGATCAGCTCTCGGTCCGCCCCGTTTCGGCGGCGCGCTGCCGGTAGGGACTGGCGGCTGCGACCGCGGGCAGATTCACTACGACACTGCCCCGCCCGGGAAGGAAGTGCGCATCGCCCCCATGGCTGCGGGCCACGTGACGCACGATGGCGAGCCCCAGCCCTGAGCCGGGGTTCTCGACATTGAGCCTGCGGAAGCGCTGAAAGACCGCCTCCTCCTGGCCGGGCGGCACGCCGGCGCCCTCGTCGGCCACCTCGATCGCGACCCGATCGGAGCCCGGCTCCGGGCTTCCGATCCGCGCGGTCACCCTGCCGCGGCCGTGCACGATCGCGTTCTCGAGGAGGTTGCGCACCATGTCGCGCAGGTCATCGACGTTGCCTCGGACCTGAACGGTATCGGGCACCTCGACGTCGAGCTCGCGGCCGGCGGTCTCCATCAGGGGTAACACCATCGCCGCGGCCTCGCGCACGATCCGAGAGAGGTTGACGACGGGAAGCTCCTGCGCGCGCCGCTCGCGGGCGAGCGATTCCTTGCGGGCGAGGTCGAGGAGCTGATCGACGAGCCGGCCCATCTGGGCGAGCTCGCGCTCCACCGCATCCCAGTCGGTATTGCCGGTGAGCCGCGCGCGCTGCAATCGCAGGTTGAGTACGGCGACCGGCGTGCGGAATTCGTGCGCCGCGTCCGCCGTCAGCCGCTTCTCCACGGCGTAGGCCTTCGAGAGCCGATCGAGCGCGCCGTTGACGGCCTCCACCAGCGGTTGGATCTCCCGCGGCAGCCCGCTCGCGGAGATGCGCAGGTCCGGGTGCCGCGGTCCCACCCGCGCCGCTTCGCGCGAGGCGCGCGCGATCGGGCGCAGGCTCCACCAGGTGATCGGCCAGATGAGCACGAGCGCGAGAATGGCGAACGGCACGATGACGGTGAGCTGCTCGGAGCCCTCCTCGAAGAGACTGTCGACCAGCTCGTCCCGATCCATGTCGCCGCGGCCGACGAGGACGGTCGTGCCGCGAGGGCCGTGAGCCGCGACGATGGCCACCCGGTCCTTGCCGGCGCCGATGAACTCGACCGGCCCGAGCGTGCCGTGGGAATCGACCGGAATGTAGGGCAGGGGAGCGCTCAGGTTTGCGGAGCGGGCGAAGGGGCGGTGCGCGGCATCGAATACCGTGTACACGAAGTGGCGGGAGGGTCGGCTGTAGGCCGACCGCCAGTCGGCGGGCGCATGCACCTCGACGGCGCCATCCTTGCCGACTCGCATGGCATCCAACAGCTCGCGTGCCTGATTCTCGAGCGTGGTGGTATGCAGGTTGCGGGTGATTCCGTGGACTTCGGTGCGGTAGGCGAGGAGCGAGACGACGAGCCCCAGCACGAACACCGCCATCATCGCTCCGAGCAGGCGCAGCCTCAGGCTGTGAGTGTGGCTCACTGCGCGCCGCCCTCGGCCGCGCCGGCGATCAGGCGGTAGCCGATGCCCCATTTGGTCTCGATCTGCAGCGAGGCGTGCGCGGCCGCGAGCTTGCGCCGCAGGCGCGATACCGCCGCCTCGAGCGCGTTGGCGCTGCCCGCGTCCTCCAGGGCGTACAGACGATCCTCCAGGCGGTCCTTGGTGATCACCTGTCCGGGCATCCGCATCAGCTCCTCGAGCAGCGCCGCCTCGCGGCGGGTGAGCTCGAGCGCCTTGCCGAAGGCGGCCGCTTCCCGCGTGACCGTGTCGAAGGTCACGCCGCCGAGGGAATAGGTGGTGCCGCGCGGGCTGCCCGCGCGGCGCAGCACGGCGCGCAGGCGCGCCTCGAGCTCGAGCAGGTTGAAGGGCTTGACGATGTAGTCATCGGCGCCGGAGTTCAGCCCGAGCAGCCGGTCATCGACGCTGTCGCGGGCGGTGAGGATGATGGCGGGCAGCTCCGGATGGGCGGTGCGCAGCCAGGTCAAGACATCCATCCCATCCATGTCGGGCAGGCCGAGGTCGAGGATCACCGCATCCATGCGGGCGACCGCGGCCGCGGCCATCGCATGATCGCCGCGCCCCACCGAATCGACGGCAAAGCCGCGCTCCTTCAGATGATCGGCGATCATCTCGCGCATCGCCCGGTGATCTTCGACCAAGAGAACCCGCATGGGGGGATGGACTCCGGCGCGGGGTGCGCCACGGTGGAATATTATCCCCCCGCAATCTGACGAAGAGCTGACTGCGACGGCAGGCGGGCCGTGCCACTGGCCATCCGTGGCGGCGGGGGCCCCCGGCCCGCGCATTTCGCCGCGCTGTCCATGCTCCGCGAAAGCCCGGGGCGGACTGCATGTCCGCCCGCTCGTCGCTTCGCGACGAGCCCGTGCGCGGGCGCTCGCTGGAAGGCACCGGCTTGCGCGTCAGGACTTGGTCAGCAATGCCTGCCATTGTGCCGGCCCAGATTCGTAACGAATCCCTGTTCAGTATTGTCCGCAACAGGCAAGGCGATCGCGATTGATACCCCATAGCGGCGGTACGGGCCCCGGGCGGGCTCCTCCGCGGTTCTCACCCAGGATTCGGTACACCGGCCGCACGCGTTTCCTGCGGACCGCGGCCGCGGCGATCGGGAGCGCGGTGCTGCTCGCGAGCTGCGCGCTTTACCATCCGCTGCCGCTTGCGGGCAAGCCTGATCTGGTCAGCGGGCTCTCGGCGCTGCGGACCGAATTGCCGCCCACGAGCCCGGCTCAGGCCCCCCGGCGGATCGCCGTCGACCGGCCGCTCGGCATCGACGATATCGGCTGGCTCGCCGTGCTCAACGATCCGCAGCTGCGCTCCGAGCGCGGTGAGATGGACCTCGCCCAGGCGAATCTGCTGCAGACCTCGCTCCTGCCCAATCCCTCGGCCAATGTCAGCTGGCAGGCGCTGCTCGCAGGGACCGATTTCACTTCCGCCTGGACGGCCTCCCTCACGGAGGACGTGAAGGCGATCATCACCTATCACACCCGCGTGAAGTCCGCGCATTACGCCCTGGGCCAGGTGAATGCGGACCTCCTGTGGCGGCAATGGCAGGTGGCGCAGAACGCGCGCCTGCTGGCGCTCGATATCTACTGGGGCGGCAAGGCGCTGCGGCTGGGCCGCCGCGAAATGCGGTTCTTCGATCAGGAGG
>JABBNZ010000011.1:0-49985 GCA_019352035.1 Pseudomonadota bacterium
GCCAGCACGCCGAGTACATCCTGAAGCAGCTCGCCTCGTTCAAGAACAACATGCGTAACGTCGCGGTCATGCACGGCGTGGCGGGCACCCTGCACGAGGGGCAGATGAAGGCGGTGGCGGACTACCTGGAATCGCTGCCTTAGCGGCTGCGGGACGCCCGCCGCAGGTGGAGCCCGGCCGCCATGAAACCCGACGTTCAGGCTCTCTCGGCCTACCTGCTTCCCCAGCTCGCGATGGCCGCCCGCATGGGGCTGGCCATCGCCATGGCCATCGTGCTGGGTCTCGCGTTCGAAGGCATATACAAGCGCGAGGAGCGCACCAGCCCGGGCGGCATACGCACTTTCCCGTTGCTCACCCTGCTCGGGATCGTGCTTTATTCCCTCGAGCCGAAGTATCTGCTGCCCTACGTCGCGGGCCTGGTCGCAATCTCCCTGTGGCTGTACGGGCACATCCGTAGCGGACCCGAGTCCGCCGCCTCCGCCGGTGACCTGCCCCGCCCCGGGCTGATGGTGCCGGCCACGAACCTGCTCGCCTACACCTTCGGGCCGGCCGCCCTGACCCAACCCGCCTGGGTGGTGGTCGCCGTCGCGGTGGCTGCGGTGCTGTTCCTCGAAAGCCGCAACGCGCTGCACCGTGTGGCGCAGCAGGTGTCCTCGGATGAGATCTTCACGCTCGGCAAGTTCCTGATCCTGGTCGGCGTCATCCTGCCGCTCCTGCCCGACCATCCGATCAGCCAATGGACCCCGATCACGCCATTCAAGGCGGCGCTCGCGCTCGTCGCCGTCTCATCGCTGTCGTACGGAAGCTATCTCCTGCAGCGGTATGCGCCGGCGCGGGTCGGGGCCCTGTGGCCCGCCATCCTCGGCGGCGCCTACTCCTCGACGGCGGCAACGGTCGCGCTCGCACGGGAGCAGGGGCGGCTCGGACCGCTCGCGGCGGCGCGGCCCGATCTCGGGATCGGCATCGTCGTTGCCACGGCTGTCATGTATGTGCGCATCAATGCGGTGGTCGCCTTCTTCAACCGGCGGCTCGCGTTACTGCTCCTGCCGGCGATGGCCGCCTGCTTCGCGCTCGCGGCGGCGATCTCGGGATGGCGCTGGCTGCGCCGTCCACGCGAGAAGGTGCCGCAGGCAGCCAGGCTGCCCGCGGCCAATCCGCTTCAGCTCGGAGCCGCGGCCACCTTCGCGGCGCTGTTCGTGATCCTGGCCATAGCCTCGGCGTGGGTCAGCCGCGAGTTCGGCTCGCGCGGCATCTACTCTCTCGCCACGCTCACGGGGTTCACGGATATCGACCCCTTCGTGCTCAGTCTCGCGCAGGGCGGGGTCGCCGGCATGTCGCTCCCGGGCATCGCGGCCGCGATTCTGATCGCGGCATCGTCCAACAACGTCCTCAAGGCCTGCTACGCGCTCGCCTTCGGCGGCCGCCGCGCCGCCGGGCCGGCGGCATCGGCGCTGTTCCTGCTCGCGGCCGTGGGCGTGGGTCTCGCGCTCTTCTACGCGCTCTGATCCGCAGCCATCAGCGCAGGTATGCCTCGGTGGCGTAGCGGCGCATCATGCGATGGCTGTTGAAATAGGCGGCATTCTTCGTGATCGCGCCCCGCATGACGCCGATCCAGCCGCCCGGATCGGCCGCCCGCGCGTAGAAGAGCGGCAGGACGATGCGCTCGAGCTTGTCGTAGAGGGCCGCCGCATCCTCGACCGACCAGCCGGTCACCCCCTCGATGCAGCCTTCGGCCCACCAGCCGTCGAGGACGGAGAGGCTCGGCACTCCGTTGAATGCCGCCTTCATGCCGCTCGTGCCGGAGGCCTCGAACGGCGGCAGTGGCGTGTTGAGCCATAGATCGGCGCCGGCCACGACCAGCTGCGCCAGCGCGAGGTCGTACTCGGGCAGATACGCCACGGGGACGATGCCGGCGAGCGCCCGGGCGTGCTCGTGCAGCAGCGCGATGAGGCGCTTGCCCTCCTCATCGTGCGGATGTGCCTTGCCTCCGAGCACGATCTGGAACGGGGCCTGGGCCGCGATGCGCCGCAGCCGCTCCATGTCGGTGAAGAGCAGGTCGGGACGCTTGTATGCGGTCATGCGCCGCGCGAACCCGAGGATCGGCCGGGCGGCATCCAACCCAACTCCGGTGAGCGCGCGCACGCGCTCGATCAGCTCGCCCTTGGCGCTCACGTGCGCAGCGCTCAGCGCCTCGGCGGGGATCGCATCGGCACGGACGAGAAGCTCGGGCTCGACCGACCATCCCGGCACGTACCGGTCGTAAAGCGCGCGAAAGCTCTGCGCCGTCCAGGTGTAGGGATGGACGCCGTTCGTGATCGCCCTGACCTTGTAGCCGGGGAACATGCCGCTGGAAATCTCCGCGTGCCGCTTCGCGACCCCGTTGACGAAGTCGCTGAGATTGAGCGCGAGCCGCGTCATGTTGAGAACGTCGGCACCGCCGAGCTCCCGCAGGAGCGAGAGCTCGACGGGCGCAGTCTTGCCGGCGAACAGCCGGGCGACGAGGTCGTAGGAGAACCGGTCATGGCCCGCCTCGACGGGTGTATGCGTCGTGAAGCGGCAGCGCCCGCGCACGCGGGGCAGGTCGTAAGCCGGCTCGCCCGGACGCACGTCCTCGGGCCGATAGGCATTGCGGCGCAGGAGCTCGAGGCCGAGGAGCGCGGAGTGGCCCTCGTTCATGTGGTAATCGCTGATCCTGAAGCCGAGGGCGTGCAGGATTCGCACACCGCCCAGGCCGAGCACCATCTCCTGCGCGAGCCGGTAGTCGTCACCGTCGCCGTAGAGCTGATGGGTGAACTCCCGATCGCCGCTCGCGTTCTCCGGAAGATCGGTGTCGAGCAAGATGACGGGCGCGAGGCCGCCGAGAGGACTCTCGATCACGTAGAGCCAAGCGCCGACCCAGACGGACCGGCCCGCGATCCTGACCGCGACCTTGGCATCGAGCGGGACGCCCCAGCGCGCGGGATCCCAGTGGGCGGGATGCTCGATCTGGCGGCCGCTCGCATCGAGCTCCTGGCGGAAGTAGCCGGCTCGGCTCACCAGGGTGACGCCCACCATGGGCAGGCGCAGATCCGCCGCCGTGCGCAGCGTGTCCCCCGCGAGGACACCGAGGCCTCCCGCATAGGTCGGGATCTCGCTGCGCAGAGCGATCTCCATGGAGAAATACGCGACGCGCGGGTCGCCGAGGAAGGAATCGATCCCGATCGGTTGGGCGGCCATCGGGCGGATGATGGGCGCGCGCGCGCGCCGCCGCATCCGCATTCCTACGGATCGAACCGGCCGCGCCGCGCTGCTATGTTGTTTTGCGATCAGACCGACATACTTGAGGAGACTGCCATGAGCATGGTTCGTTGGGATCCGTTTGCAAATCTGGACGACATGTTTGCACGCATGCCGAATTTGGTGGGCCGCTGGCCGCGGCTGAGCGGCGATGGCGACAGCGGGGTCGAGTGGGCCCCCACGGTCGACATCAGCGAGACCGACGCGGAGTATCTGCTGAAGGCGCAGCTGCCGGCAGTGAAGAAGGAGGACGTGCACATCACGTTCGACGATGGAATGCTGACCATCAGCGGCGAGCGCAAGCAGGAGAAGGAGGAGAAGGGCGAGAAGTACCATCGCATCGAGAGCCTGCGCGGTGCCTTCTCGCGCAGCTTCTCGCTCCCCGATGCGATCGATGCCGGCGCCATCCGGGCCGAGGGCAAGGACGGCGTGATCACGGTTCACGTGCCAAAGAGCAAGGCCGAGCCGCGCAAGGCCCAGGAGATCAAGATCCAGTAAGGGACCGTCCTTCGATGTCCGGGCGACGGTCGGGCAGGCCGCCGCCCTCCCTTCGTGCGGCTCAGCGCTCGGCGGTGCCGGCCCGGGGCTGCGCGCCGGCGCGCAGATCGAGGCTCATCTCCAGGATGCCGCGCTCGGCGAGACGCGTGGTGAATCCCAGTGCGGCGCCGAGGCCGAGCATGCGCCGGTTGCCGCTCAGCACGCTGCTCGTCATATGCGCGGTGCCTCGGTCGCGGCAATACCGGATCAGCTTCGCGAGCAGCAGGCGCCCGAGTCCGCGCCGCTTGAAGTCCGAGCGCACGAGGATGGCGAACTCCGCTTCCTGATTGTCAGGATCGGTGGACACGCGGGCGACCCCCAGCGTCTGCGTGCCGTCCGGCGCATCCGGCTCCTCCGCGACGAAGGCCATCTCCCGGTCGTAATCGATCTGGGTAAGGCGTGCGATCTCGGCGTCCGGCAGCTCGCGAAAAGTCGATAGGAAACGCGCGTGCAGATCCTCCGGCGAGCATCCGGAGAGGAAGCGCTTGTACTGCGCGTAATCCTCCGGCCGGATCGGGCGCACACGGATCGCGCGACCCTCCAACCGCGCCGACTCCTCCAGCTCCACCGGATACGGGCGGATGGCGAATCGCTCGCTGCCCTTGAGCGAGGTGCGCTCGAGGCGCACCCGCGCGTCGAGCGCGATCACGCCATCCCGGTCCGCCAGCAGCGGGTTGACGTCGAGCTCGACGATCTCCGGCACGTCGGCCGCGAGTTGCGACAGGCTGACCAGGGCCCGCTCGAGCGCGGCCATGTCGGCGGCCGGGGATTCCCGGTAGCCGAGCAGCAACCGGTGGATGCGCGTCCTCGCGATGAGCTCGCGCGCGAGACGCGCATTGAGCGGCGGCAGCGCGAGCGAGCGGTCGGCGATCAGCTCGACCGCGGTGCCGCCCTGCCCGAACACGATCGTCGGGCCGAAGGTGCTGTCGACGGCGATGCCGGCGAGCAGCTCGTGCGCGCCGCCGCGTCGAATCATTTTCTGCACGGTGAAGCCTTCGAGCCGCGCGGCGGGCGAGCTCTCGCGGCATCGCTGCAACATGGCCGCGGCCGCGCGCTCCAGCTCCTCGGCCGACTCGATGTTGAGCGCGACCCCGCCCACGTCAGACTTGTGAGTGATATCCGGTGAGAGGATCTTGAGCGCGACCGGGTAGCCGATGTCGCGGGCGGCCGCACCGAGGTCCCGCGGCTCACGCGCGATGCGCGTCTCGACGACCGGAATGCCGTAGGCCGCCAGGATCGCTTTCGATTCCGGCTCGGTGAGCGTCTGGCGATTCGCGGCGAGCGCCCCCGCGACAGTGGCGCGGGCCAGCTGTATGTCAGGTCGGCCCGGCTCGGGCGTGACGGCCGGCGCTTCGAGCAGCAGTGCCTGCGACTGGTGGTAGCGCACCACGTGCTGGAATGCGCCGACCGCCTCCTCCGGAGTCGAATAGGACGGCAGCATGGAGGCTTCGGGAAGGCCGTCGCCGGGTGAGCTCGCCCCGGCTCCCAGCCAGCAGACCAGTGCAGGGCGGGGACCGCGGGCGAGCCTGGGAACGCACGCGGTGGCGATCTCCCTGACCGATGCGACCGCGGTCGGCGCGTGCATGAGGAGCAAGGCGTCGACGCCGGGATCCGCCGTGATCACATCGACGGCGGCCAGGTACCGCTGCGCACCCGCATCGCCGCCGATATCCAGGGGATTCGCGCGGCCCGGCGCACCGGGGATGGCCAGATCCAGCCCGCGCACCGATTCGGCGCCGAGCTCCGCCAACTTGCCGCCGCCGCGGGTGAGCGCGTCGGTGGCGAGCACCGCCGGCCCCCCGCCGTTGGTCACGATCGCGAGCCGCGGCCCGCGATAGCTTCGCCACCGCGACAGGATCTCCGCGGCGTCGAAGAGCTCCCGCAGCGTGTCCACCCGCAGGATCCCGGCCCGGCGGAATGCCGCATCGTAGACGGCATCCGATCCCGCAAGCGCGCCGCTGTGCGACCGGGCGGCCACGGCGGAGGCGGCCGTGCGGCCCGATTTGACGACGATCACGGGCTTCGCGCGCGCCGTCGCGCGCGAAGCCGACATGAACTTGCGCGCGGCGCAGATCGACTCGGCGTAGAGAAGGATGGCGCGCGTGGTGGAATCGCGGCCGAGGTAATCCAGCAGATCGCCGAAATCGATGTCGGCGGCGTTGCCGAGCGAGATGAAGTGCGAGAACCCCACGTGCCGGCCACGGGCCCAGTCGAGCAGCGCCGTCGTGAGTGCCCCGGACTGGGCGACGAAGGCGAGGCTGCCCGGGCTCGCCCCGACGTGCGCGAAGCTCGCATCGAGCCCGATCCGCGGCACGAGCAGGCCAATGCAGTTGGGGCCGAGGATGCGCAGTTGGAACGGCCTCGCGGCCCGCAGCATCGCATCGGCGAGCGTGCCGCCGGCCGGCGCCGGCTGCTCCAGTCCCGCGCTGATCACGACCGCAGCACGCGTCCCGCGTGCGCCGAGCGCAGCGATGAGGTCCGGCACCGTTGCGGCGGGCGTGCAGATGACGGCGAGCTCGGGAGCTTGCGGCAGTTTCTCGACGGTGGGATACGCCTCGCACCCCGCCACGACGGCATGGCGGAGATTCACCGGCCAGATCGGGCCGCCGAATCCGCCCCGCAGAAGGTTGCGCATCACGGTCGCACCGATGCTGTGCGGCCGGTCGGAGGCACCGATCAGGGCCACCGAGCGCGGGTTGAAGAGATGCTCGAGGTTGCGGCTGCTCATGCCAGATCCCTGTCTGCCCAGGGGCAGCGTACGGATGGCGGCCCGGGTCCCGCCATACGTGTAGGTACGCATGGCGGCCCCGCGCCCCCGCGGCGAAGATGACCTGCAGATCGGTCCTCTGAGGCGTCAGCCATGTCCACCATCCGCCGCATCCTGGTCGCGGTGAAAGACCCCTGGGCGCGGTCGCTGCCGGCAGTGGAGAAGGCGGCGCAGCTCGCCCGCTCCCTCGGGGCGCGGGTGCAGCTCTTCCACGCCCTGTCGGAGCCTCTCTACATCGACGCGAGCGAGGCCAGCGGTGTCGCGCTGCCGGCGCTCGAGCACACCGCGCACGAGCGCGCCGCAAGCCGGCTGGAGGTGCTCGCGCAGCGGCTGCAGAAATCGGGGATCCGTACGGAATCCGCGGCGCAATGGGACTATCCGCCCCATGAGGCGGTGGTGCGCGCCGCCCGGCGCTTTCGCGCCGATCTCATCGTCGCCGCGCGGCACCCGGGCGCACACCACCTCACCTGGCTGCTGCGCTTCACCGACTTCGAGCTGCTGCGTCTCGCTCCCGTCCCGGTGCTCCTCGTCAAGACGCGCGGCAAGTACGATCGCCCCGCCGTACTGGCGGCTGTCGATCCCAGCCGCGCCTACTCCAAGCCCCTGCGGCTCGACCGCGAGATCCTGCGCAGCGCGACCGAGATCACGGCAGCCCTCAAGGGCTCGCTGCACGCCCTCTACGCGTTCAATCCGATGCCGGTCGCGGTCATGGACGGGGGACTGCCGCTCTCCGGGACGGCGGAAGTGATCGCGGCCGACGCGCAGGCGCGTGCGAAGAAGGCGCTGACCGGCGCGTTGAACGGCACCTCGATTCCGGCGTCGCGCCGGCATCTCATACCGCGGCATCCGATCGATGCGATCGAAGGCGCGGCGGAGCGCATCGGCTGCGGCATCGTCGTCATGGGCGCGATCTCGCGCTCGGGCCTGAAGCGCCTGGCCCTCGGCAACACCGCCGAGCGCGTATTCGACAGCCTGCCATGCGACCTGTTGGTGGTGAAGCCCAGGAGCTTCACGAGCCGGGTGCCGCGCGCGCGACGCGGGCCGCAGCTCTTCACGCTGCCGATCATCCAGCCCGGAATGTGATCGCGGAGCACCGCCGGTGCGCGCGCGGCCACCGCTGTGCTGCTGCCCGAGGTCAGCGGCGCCGCGGCACACGCCTCCCGGGCGGCAACGCGACCTCTTCCGTCCGCCAAGGGCGCCCCTGGCGCTCCTCGATGTAGGCGCGGATCAGGCGGCGCACGACCTGGGAGGGCGTCGCGTCCTCCTCGGCGCAGAGCCGCTCGAAGACGGCTTTCTTACGGGGATCGATCAGGATGGTCAGGCGGGCGGTGCGGTCTTCGAGTGCCACGTGGGTGTGATCCGCTTCACATTGAACGCACATTGTATGATAATACAATGCGTATGACAGGTGAATACCGCCGCGGAGGGCGCCAAGCCGCCGGGCGGTGACGCCGCAACTGCCCGCACGTGACCACCAGCCTCTCGCCGCTGCTCGCCGACCCTCTGGCCGACTGCCTTGCCCTGGTCGGGGCCTGGCTGGTCATCGGCATTGCCGGCCTCGCCGCCCCGCGCAGCGTTCGCTACGCGGGCCGCGCCCTCTTCGCGCTGGGCGCGCTCGTCGCGCTTGCGCTGGCGGCGGTCGCCGCGTGGAGTCTCGTGAGCGGCGTCACGCAGACCCAGGTGTTGCCGATCGGCCTGCCGGACCTGCCGTTCCATCTGCGGCTCGATGCGCTCTCCAGCGCGTTCCTCCTGCTGCTCGGCGCGTCCGTCGCCGGCGTATCGCTCTTCTCCGCGGGCTACTTCCGCGAGAGCGATGGGATGGCGCCGGGCCTGCTCTGCCTGCAATACCACGTGTTCCTCGCGAGCATGGCGCTGGTGCTGCTCGCGGACGATGCGTACGCCTTCATGGTCGGCTGGGAGCTGATGGCGCTCTCCTCCTACTTCCTCGTCACGACCCAACACCGGATCCCGGAGATCCGCAGGGCTGGATTTCTGTACCTCCTGATGGCGCACGTGAGCGCGCTCTTCATCCTGCTGGCTTTCGGGATCCTGCAGGGCGGCAGCTGGCACTTCACCTTCGATGCCATGCGCACGGCCCACCTTTCACCCGCCTGGGCCGCTGGCGCCTTCCTGCTGGCGACGCTCGGCTTCGGCGCCAAGGCGGGACTGGTGCCATTGCATGTCTGGTTGCCGGAGGCGCACCCGGCGGCGCCCTCGCCCGTCTCGGCGCTGCTCTCCGGTGTGATGCTGAAGACCGCTGTCTACGGAATGCTGCGCGTGACCTTCGACCTCCTGGGCCACCCGGTCTGGTGGTGGGGTCTCGTGCCGCTCGCCGCGGGCCTGCTCACCGCCCTCTACGGGGTGATCTTCGCGGCGGTTCAGACGGACATGAAGCGTCTCCTCGCCTACTCCTCCATCGAGAACGTGGGGCTGCTGTTCACCGGGCTCGGCCTCGGCGTTGTGTTCTTCGGCGTCGGGATGCCGGCCCTGGCGGCGCTGGCGCTTCTGGCGACGCTCTATCACGCGCTGAACCACGCGGCCATGAAAAGCCTGCTCTTCCTCGGCACGGGCTCCGTGCTCCATGCGACCGGGCAGCGCAACCTCGGGCGCCTCGGGGGACTCATCCACCGCATGCCGTGGGTCGCGGCCCTGACGTTGATCGGCGCGCTCGCGCTCGCAGGCCTGCCGCCGCTCAACGGCTTCGTATCGGAGTGGCTGCTGCTGCAGTCGTTCCTGTTCGCCGACGAGATCCCGCGCACGTTCGTCAATCTGCTGCTCCCGCTCGGCGCCGCGGTCGTGGCGCTCTGCGCCGCGCTCGCCGGCTACGTGATGGTGAAGTTCTACGGCGTCATCTTCCTCGGTCAGCCGCGGGAGAGCTCGCTCGCCCACGCGCACGACTGCGGCCGGCTGGAGCGGCTGGGATTGGGCTGGCTCGCGGCGCTGTGCATCGCGCTCGGGCTCGCGCCCGTGCCGGTGATCGCGGCGCTGGCGCCGGTCACGCGTCAGCTCGTCGGCAGCACCGTGCCGCAGGCGGGCGCTTCGTGGTGGCTGCTTGCGCCGGTGCCCCACCGCGCGGTCTCGTACTCGCCGCTTGTCCTTCTCCTCGCCGGCGCTGCGATCATCGCCCTGACGGCGCTCCTCGTCCGGCTCTTCTATCGCCGGGGCCTGCGCCGGACACGGCCGTGGGACTGCGGCTTCGGGGAGATCACCCCGCGGATGCAGGACACCGCGGAGGGGTTCGGGCAGCCGATCCGCAGCATCTTCCAGTCGTTCTTCGCCATCGAGCGCGAGCTGCCGACGCCCTTCGACGCGGCGCCGCGCTATCGGATCGCAATTTCCGATCGCATCTGGCGCGGTCTCTACCAGCCCCTCTGGCGTGGGGTGCGCCGGCTCGCAGACGCCGCGGCCGTCCTGCAGCGCGGGCGGATCTCGGCCTACCTCCTCTACAGCTTCGCGACGCTGGTCATCCTGCTCGCGGTGGTGCTCGCGACGTGAGACCGGCAGCGCTCATCTCCCAGGCGCTCGAGATCCTCGTGGCTCTGGCCGCCGCGCCGCTCTTTCTCGGCTGGGTGAGCCAGTGCCGCGCCTGGCTCGCCAACCGCGGCGCGCCGAGTGTGTTCCTGCCCTACCGCAACCTCCACAAGCTCTTCCACAAGGAAGCGGTGCTCGCGCAGAACGCTTCCGCCCTGTTTCGCATCGCCCCGTATGTTGTGTTCGGCACGATGGTGGTAGCCGCCGGTATCATCCCCTCGCTCTCCGGACGGCTGCCGCTCGTCGCGGCGGCGGATGCCATAGCGCTGGTGGGCCTCTTCGCCACCGCGCGCGTATTCCTCTCGCTTGCCGCGATGGACGTGGGCACCGCGTTCGGCACGCTCGGCGCGCGTCGCGAGATGATGGTCGGATTCCTGGCGGAGCCGGCCCTGCTCATGGTCATCTTCGTCGCCTCGCTGATCTCGGCGACGACGGCGCTGCCCGCGATCTCGGCGCACCTCGCGAGCGAGCGCCTGAGTGTCGACCCGAGCCTCGCATTCACGGGGGTCGCCTTCACGCTGGTCCTCCTCGCCGAGAACGCCCGCATCCCCGTCGACAACCCGGCGACACATCTCGAGCTGACCATGATCCACGAGGCGATGCTGCTCGAGTACTCGGCGCGGCACCTCGCGCTGATGGAGTGGGCGTCCGCGCTGCGCCTGTTCAACTATGCCTGCATCGGCTTCGCGCTGTTCGTCCCCTGGGGAATCGCCGCCCGCGGCATCGGTCCCCTGGGGCTGTCCCTCGCCGTGCCGGTCCTTGCGCTGAAGCTCGCGGCGGCGGGCGCCGGCCTCGCCGTCATCGAGACACTGTCCGCCAAGCTGCGCGTCATGCGCGCCCCGGAATTCCTGGCCACCGCGTTCGTGTTCGCCGTGCTGGGACTCCTGGTCCATATCCTTCTCGGAGGCCCCTGAGCGCTGCCGTGACCCACGTCCCCTTCAATCAGCAACTGTTGAACGCCTGCGCGGCGCTGATGCTGCTCCTGTCGTTCGCGATGCTGTCGCAGCGGCGCATCGTGAGCCTGGTGAACCTCTTCGCCGTGCAAGGCGCCGTCCTCGCGGCCACGACGCTGCTGCTCGCATGGCGCACCGGCGCAGGGCACCTCTACTTCTCCGCCGTGCTCACTCTCGCTCTGAAAGTCGCGTTCCTTCCCTGGCTGCTGCATCGGCTGATCCGGCGGCTCGGGGTCTACTGGGACACCGAGCCGCTCCTCGAGATCTCGGGGACGATGCTGGCGGGGATCCTGATAGTGGTGTTCTCGTTCGGCCTGGCGGAGCCGATCGCGCATCTGGCGAGCACCTCGATGCGCAATGCCATCGGGATCGCGGTCGCCGTGGTGCTGCTCGCATTCCTGATGATGATCACCCGGCGCAAGGCAATGTCGCAGGTCGTCGGGTTTCTCTCCATGGAGAACGGCCTGTTCTTCGCCGCCATGAGCGCGACCTACGGCATGCCGATGATCGTCGAGCTCGGCGTGGCGCTCGATGTGCTGGTCGCAGTGCTCGTTCTCGGCGTTTTCTTCTTCCAGATCCGCGAGCAGTTCGACAGTCTCGATCTGCATCACCTCGAGCGTCTGAGCGAGCATCAATGATCGAGCTGTCGTTCCTTCTCGGCATTCCGGCGGCCGGCGCGATCGCGCTGGCGCTCTGGGGCGCGCGCGGCGATGCGCCGGAGATGAACGCGGCATTCAGCCTCGGCACCTTTGCCGCGGCGTGCGCGCTCACGCTGCGCGTCATCGCCCACGGACCGCAGCTTCTGTGGCGTGAGCAGTTCTTCATCGATGCGTTCAACGTCTTCCTGGTGGCGCTGACGGCGTTCGTCGGCCTGACGACATCGCTCTTCTCACGCCCCTACATGCGCGTGGAGGTGGCTCACGGCAGGCTGAACCCGGGCCGGCTGCGGCTCTACCACAGCATGTACCAGCTCTTCATGCTGACGATGCTCACCGCACTGACCACCAACAACATGGGGCTTCTCTGGGTCGCCATGGAGGGAGCGACGCTCTCCACCGTTTTGCTGGTGACGCTCTACCGTACGCCGCAGAGCCTGGAGGCGGGCTGGAAGTATTTCATCCTCTGCGGCGTCGGGATCGCGCAGGCGCTCTTCGGTACGATCCTCCTCTACTTCGCCGCCGAGAAGGTGCTCGGTGCCCAGGGGGTGGCGGCGCTCGAGTGGACGCGCCTGGATGCCGTCAAATCACAGCTCGAGCCGACCGTGCTCGCGCTGGCGTTCGTCTTCCTCCTCGTCGGCTACGGCACCAAGGCCGGACTGGCGCCGCTTCACAGCTGGCTTCCCGACGCGCACGCCGAGGGGCCGACGCCGATCTCCGCCGTGCTGTCAGGACTGCTGCTCAACGTTGCGCTCTATGCGGTGGTGCGCTGCAAGGTGCTGGTCGAGGGCTCGGTCCATTCGGCGCTGCCCTCGCGGATGCTGATGGGATTCGGACTGCTGTCGGTCGTGCTGGCCTCCCTCCTGCTCTTTCGCCAGCGCGACATCAAACGGCTCTTCGCCTACTCCTCCATCGAGCACATGGGGCTCGCGACCTTCGCGTTCGGTCTCTCGGGACCCGTGGCCACCTTCGCGGCGCTGCTGCACATGACGGTGCACTCGCTCACCAAGTCCTCGATCTTCTTCACGGTCGGCCATGCGGCGCAGAAGGCAGGCTCGCAGCTCGTGGACGACATTCGCGGCCTCATCACGCTCTCGCCGACGGTCGGCTGGGGCCTGATGATGGGCACCCTCGCGATCCTCGGCCTGCCGCCCTTCGGGGTGTTCGCGAGCGAGTTTCTGATCCTGACGACCGCCATGCGCCAGCAGCCGTGGTCGATTCCGATCCTGCTGCTCGCGCTCGGCATCGCTTTCGCCGCAATTTTCCGCAGGGTGCAGCCGATGGTGTTCGGCGACACTCAGGCGCGCCGCCTGCCGCATGCGCCGGCGCTGCTGCCGGTGTTCGCGCACCTCGCGATCGTGCTCCTCCTGGGACTGTACATCCCGCCATATCTCGCCGACTGGTACCGGGCGGCCGCCCACCTGATCGGAGGACGCTGAGCCATGCCGCTCACCAAATGGTGGGGTTGCGCGCGGGAACTGCCGGGCGCGCCGCGAACCCGCCGAATCGGGCTGACGGTCGGGGATTGGAGTCCGTGCACCAGCGATGTCGCCGCGAGCGGGGGACGGCTTCTCGCGATGTGGGCTTCGGCCTGCGCCGAGAACTCGCCGGATCCGCCATCCGGCCGCGGCCCGGGCGGCGTGCAGGAAGTTTACGCCGCGTTCCTGACGGACCGCGGCATCCTCATCATCGAGCTGCCGCTCGAAAGCGCTGCTGCCTGCGCAATCCCCCAGGCCGACTATCCCGGCATCGAAGCCCTGTTTCCCTGCGCCTCCCGCATGCAACGCGCGATGGCGGAAACCTCGGGCCTGCGCTCGAGCGACCCGGATCGCCGGCCGTGGCTGCGGCATCCGCCGGAGGCTTACGGGTTCATCCGCGTCGAGGGCGAGGGCGTGCACGAGATCGCGGTCGGACCCGTGCACGCGGGCACGATCGAGCCCGGGCATTTCCGCTTCTCGGTCGTGGGCGAGAAGGTGCTCAGGCTGGAGGAGCGCTTCGGCTACAAGCACAAGGGGGTGGAGCGGCGCTTCGCCGGGATGCCGCTTCTCGAGGGCCACCGCCTGGCCGCGCGGATCGCCGGTGATTCCACGGTCGCTTACGCGTGGTCGTACTGTCAGGCGCTGGAAGGGATGGCGGGCCATCGGATTCCCCCGCGCGCCGCAGCGCTGCGTGCGCTCTTTCTGGAGCTCGAGCGCATCGCCAACCATCTCGGCGATCTGGGCGCCCTCGGCAACGACGCCGGCTTCGCCTTCGGCCTGACGCAGTTCTCGCGGCTCAAGGAAGATCTGCTGCGCTCGGTCTCACAGGCGTTCGCGCAACGCTATCTGATGGATGCGGTGGTGCCTGGAGGCACACGGGACGACCTCTCTGCGACGAGGGCCGGGAGCCTTGCCGCGCGAATCGCGGCCGTCGCGCGTGAGGCGGCCGAGCTCCGGGCCATCTACGAGGATCACACCGGCGTGCGCGACCGCTTCACCGGCGCCGGAATCCTGACACCGGAGCTCGCCCTGCGGCTGGGCGTCCTGGGGCTCGCGGGGCGGGCCAGCGGCCAGGCGCTCGATGTCAGGATCGATTTCCCGTGTGCGCCCTATGACCAGCTTGCACCAACCCGGGTGGTGCGTCACGAAGGCGACGTGGCCGCTCGCGTCGCCGTGCGATTCGATGAGCTTGCCGAATCCTGCCGGTTGGCACGCGCGCTGCTCGCCTCGCTCCCGGCAGGCCCGCACCTGGCATCGCTGCAGCCTCCTGCGGAGGGCTCCTTCGGCACGGGCGTCGTCGAGGGCTGGCGCGGCCCGGTGTTCGTGGCGCTCGCGGCGGGGCCGCACGGCAGGATCAACCGCTGTCACCCGCATGATCCTTCCTGGCAGAACTGGCCGGCGATCGAGCATGCCATTCTTGGCAACATCGTCGCCGACTTCCCGCTCATCAACAAATCGTTCAACCTCGCCTACAGCGGGGTCGATCTTTGAGACTGCGGCCATGCTGAAGACCCTGCGCAAGATCCGTGAAGTAGGCGTGATCTCCGAGACGGCACCGCAACCCGAGGAGTTGCTGCGCGTCCGGGACGCCCTCGATGCGCGCATCCGCTCCGTTCTTGGACGGGCGCTCTGCATCCGTCACGTCGATGCCGGCTCCTGCAACGGCTGCGAGCTCGAGATCCAGGCGCTCAACAACCCGATCTACAATCTCGCGGGGCTCGGGGTCCGTTTCGTGGCGAGCCCCCGGCACGCCGACCTGCTGCTCGTGACCGGCCCGGTTGCAGCCAACATGGAAGCCGCGCTGCGCCGGGTCTACGATGCAACGCCGGACCCGAAGCTGGTCGTGGCGATCGGGGACTGCGGCTGCACGGGGGGAATCTTCGCCTCGCCGGACGCGGGGTGCGGATCAGGCCCCTCCTCTTGCGGCAAAGTGTCGAACGTCATCCCCGTCGACGTCGCCGTGCCCGGCTGTCCGCCGACGCCGGTGCGGATCATTCAGGGCATACTGACGGCGATCGGTGCCGGTGCGAAAGGCCGCTGACCTATTGCGAGAGACCCGCAGGCGAGTCCATCGGGATGCCCGACATCCTCTCGACCCAGAGCAGATGGTCGACCACGCCGCGCACGCCGGGCATGTTTTCCGCGAGCACCCGGATCGCCTCGCGCTGCCGCGGGTCGGTCACCACGCCCAACAGCTCGACGATGCCGCCCTTGACCGTCAGGTCGACCGAGGTGTCGCTGCGAGCCCAGGACTGCGCCTTCAGGGAAGCAAGTATGCGGCCGCGCAGCTGCGCATCCGCCACCGGGCGCGCACCCGCCGCGGGCAGCAGCTTCGCCAGCTCGCGCAATAGGTCCGCCCGCGTCACGATGCCCGCGACCCGGCCGTTCTCGAGCACCGGGACCTGCTTGATCCGGCGCGATTCCATGAGCGCGACGACCTCCGCCAACTCGGTGTCCGGAGTCACGGAAACGACCGGGACGGTCATGACCTGCCCGACCCGCACTGCATGCGATCGCACGTAGTTGAGCGCCTCGGTTCCGGATGCCCCGAGCCAGCCGCGCCAGGCCGGCATCCGCTTCTCCGTGCCGAGCTCCGCGCGCCGCACAAAATCGCCTTCGGTGACGATCCCCACCGGGGCGCCTGACTGATCGACCACCGGCAGCCCGCTGATGCGGTGATCGAGCATCAGGCGCACGGCGTCCCTGATCGGAGCACGGGGCGTTACCGTGACGACCCCACCCTGCATGACCTCTCGGACTTTCATGCAGCCCGCGATCCGCGCACCGGCTTCACGAGCAGACAGTCGCAATCGAGCGTCTCGATCAGCTTTCCGGTCAGCGTGCCGACCAGCGCGGTCAACGCCTTGCGGTGGGTCAGCGCGCCGAGAACGATGAGATCGAAATCGCGCCGCTGCGCGAAATCCGGCAGCACAACCGCGGGCTCACCGCGGATCAGATGAATGGCCGCGGCCTCGACCCCGGCGTCCTGCGTCCGCTCGAGGAGCGCGGCGCGCCGCGATGCCTCCTCCTGCGGCTGGGCGGGATCGAAGAGGCTGGCATGGACGATCTCCAGATCGCCCCCCGCGCTCTGCGCGACCGCCGCGGCCGTTCGCAGAATGGTGCGCGTGAGCTCAGGCGCCTCGGCGGCCGAAAGGTCAACCGCGGCGGCGATCAGCGGATGTGACTTCCAGACTCTGCCATGCGTGAGGAGCAGCGGCGAGGGACAGGCGCGGACCAGCTCCCAGTCATTGGCGTCCAGTCCCGCCGCACTGTCGCCGCCGACAGCGCGTCTGTTGCGGTGGGCGCTTCCGGTGCCGCGGACGACCAGATCCGGATGGTCTCGCTCCACCGCGTGCACGATTCCGGCGTACAGCGGGCTCTCGCATGCGACGCTCATGGACGCTTTGACATCCTTCACGTTCAGCGAGTGCCAGAGTGAGTCGAGGAAGCGGCGCGATTCGTCGAGGCAGGTTTCCCTGGCGCGCGCCGCGGCGCGAGGGTCGTACTGATGCTGACGCGCATAGGCCCGCTCCGAATCGCAGTGGAAGAGCTCGACGTCGCCGCCGCTCAAGCGCGCCAGCGCGACGGCCTTGGCCGCAACCTCCACCGGCCGCTCATCGCGATCGACGGCCGCCATGATCGATCCAAAGGACTGTTTCAACGGGGTCACCTCCTCACCGGATTGATAGCGCATCCGTTGCGGGGCCGCATCCGCAAAGATACGGATCGCCGTCACCCTCGGGAGTGACGGCGAGCTCTCCGGTCACGAGGTCGAGCAGCTCCGCGGTCACCTCCTCCTGGCGCGCCCTCGACCCCTCGAGGCGCAGCGTCTGCAGGCGCTTGCCGACGTTGTCATGCGCAGCCTCCATCGCGGCAAAGCGCGCGCCGTTCTCGGCGGCCAGAGACTCGACGGCCGCTGCCGTGAGCCGCGCCAGGATGTATTCGGCCGTGATCCTTTCGAGGAGCTCCGCCGCGGACAGGTCATGGAGCGGTGGCGGCCCGGACCGCTCGCGCTGCGGCGCGATCTCGAGCGGAAAGAGCCGATGGCGCTGGATATCGGACGTGCCGCTGCGCTGATACCGCGCAAACACGACTTCCGCGTGCGCCGTCTCGCCGAGCGCGATGGCGGGATAGAGCGCCTCCTGGAGCTGACGCACGGTTTGCGGGATGCTCGCGAGCCGTGTCGCCATCGAATGAGCCGATGTCGGAGAAAGGTCCCGCTCCGCAGCGAGAGCGGCGCCACGGCTGCCGGCGATGATGAGCGTGTCGCCCGGTCCCGGCGATGCGGCCTCGAGCAGTCGCTCGTTGAAGCCGCCTACGAAGCCGTGCTCGCTCGCGAATACGACGATCGCCCGGCGGCTGCCGGGCGCGGGCCGCTCGCCCGGGACCATGCGCGCCTCGGCCGCGATCGCGAGCGCCTGGCGCACCGCCCTGGCCAACGCGTCACCGTATTGCCGCACGCCGGCCAGAGCGCGCGCCGCTTCCTGCACCCGCATGCTGGCGATCGCGCGCATGGCGCCGACGATCCGTTGCAGCTCCTCCATGCTCGCGACATGCCGTTGTATCTCGGCGAGACGCATCACTTCACGGCCGACGGCCGCGCCGCGGCCTGTACCAGTGCCTGTGCCAGCGCGGCGAGCACCTGTCGCAGCTTCGTCCGCGCCTCATCCGTCAGCGGTTGGGACCGGTCATCGAGCGCCAGCGTCTGCGGGCAATGCGCCGCGAGCCAGTCGTGCAACCGCTCGCGAAAGAGACCGACGCGCTCCAGCGGGACCTCATCGAGCACCCGCTCCGCGAGAGCCAGCAACAGCGCCGTCTGCACGCCCACCGAAAGCGGCCCGTATTGCGGTTGCGCGAAAACGGCGCGGATCCGCCGTCCGTGCTCGATCACCCGCCGCGTTCGCTCATCGACCAGCGTGCCGAAGCGTGTGAACACCTCGAGCTCGAGAAACTGCGCGTAATCCAGCCGCAGCCTCTCGGCGAGCGGCTTCACGACGGCCGCCTGCGCTTTGCCCCCGACCCGCGAGACACTCCTGCCGACATCGATGGCCGGCTTCTGATTCTCGTAGAAGAGCGCCGGGTCGAGATAGATCTGGCCGTCGGTGATCGAGATGAGGTTGGTGGGAATGTAGGCGCTGAGATTGCCGGCCTGCGTCTCCGCGATCGGCAGCACCGTCAGCGAGCCGCCGCCGCGCCCGGGCGCGAGCTTGGCGGCCCGCTCGAGCAGGCGGGAGTGAATGTAGAAGATGTCGCCGGGATAGGCCTCGCGGCCCGGGGGCCGGCGCAGCAGGAGCGACAACTCCCGGTATACCGCCGCATGCTTGGTGAGATCATCGAGCACCAGCAGCACGTCGCGGCCTGCCTCCATGAAGTACTCGGCCATGCTGCACGCCGCATAGGGCGTCAGCCACTGCAAACCGGGCGCCGCATCGGCTTCCCCCACGACGAAGAGGCAGCGCTCCGGCGCTCCGTAGCGGCGCACCGCGTCGATCACGCGGGCCAGCGAAGATGCCTTCTGTCCTATCGCCGCATACACGCAGATCACATCGCTCGTGCGTTGGTTGATGATCGTATCCACCGCGATGGCGGTCTTGCCGGTGCCGCGGTCGCCGATGATGAGCTCGCGCTGGCCGCGGCCCAGGGGAATTGCGGCATCGACCGCGAGCACGCCGGTCGCCAGGGGGCGGTCCACGAGCGCACGGCTCACGATCGAGGGCGCGGGACGCTCCACCGGCGCAGTCGACCGAGTGGCCACGGGCTGGCCGCCGTCGAGCGGCCGGCCCAGCGCATCGACCACACGGCCGAGCAGCGCATCGCCCACCGGCACGCTGACGACCTCGCTCGAGCCGCGCACGAGCTTGCCGGCGCTTACGGCGGCAGCCTCTCCGAGCAGAACACAGCCGATGGTGGTCTCGCCCAGCTCCACCGCCTGCGCGGCGACTCCGCCCTCGATCTCGAGCAGCTCCTCCAGCCGGGTGTCGGGCAGCCCCTCCACGGTCGCGACGCCGTCGCCGGCTCGTACGACGCGGCCGAACCGGGTGACGCTCGGCGCCAGCGCCGCTTGCGCGATGCGCTTGCGGCCGCGCGCCAGCCACTGTTGGAAATCCTCAGCGATCCGGTCCATGAGACCGGACCTCCTGTTGCAAAGCGGCGATGGCCCCCTGGACGGAGAAGCCCAGTCGCGCGTGAGGGAACCGCAGCTCCGCGCCGGCGATCAATCCGGGCTCGGTATCGAAGGCGACGCTGGCCTCGGGAGCGGCCGCGGCCCGCAGCCGCGCGCGCCATTGCTCCTGAGCCCCGGCGGCCAGGGGCGCTGCCGTCACGACCCGCAGCGTGCCCCCGCCGGAGAGCTGATCCGACAGCTCCCGCAGCTCCTCGCGCGGCAATGCCGTGAGATGGCCTTCGATCCGCTCGAGCCACGCCTGCACCCGCAAGGGCTCCGGAATCTGCGCCAGTACCCGGCTCGCGATGTCGGCCGCCAGATCGAGCGCCGCACTCCTTAACTCCTCCTGCGCCAGCTCGCGCTCGCGCGCTAGCGTCCTGCGGCCCTCCTCCAACAGCCCCTGCGCTTCGCGCTGCGCCTGTGCCTGGCGGGCCGCCAACAGTGCGCGGCCCTCCTCCTCCGTTCGGGCGAGTGCGGCCGCCCGCTCGCCCGCGAGCCCGGCGCGCTGCGCCTCGAGATCGGCGAGCTGCCGCTTCGCGGCCTCGGCCTCGCTCGCCGCTTGCGCCTGCTGCCCGAGGAGGGCGGCCCGCCGCGCGTCGATCGTCCGCAGCACGGGTCGATAGAGGAAGCGCTGCAGCAGCCAGACCAGGATCGCGAAATTGACCAGCTGCAGCGTCAGCGTGGACCACTCGAGGCGCATGGCCGCTCAGACGTAGGGGTTGGCAAAGAGCAGGATCAGCGCGATGACCAGGCAGTAGATCGCCATGGTCTCGATCATGGCGAGCCCTACGAAAAGCGTACGCGAGATCGTCCCGGCCGCTTCCGGCTGGCGCGCGATGGCATCCATGGCGGCGGCGACCGAGCGGCCCTCGCCCAGCGCCGGCCCGATCGAGCCGATGGAGACGGCCGCCGCGGCGGCAATGATGCTGATGAGCTTGGCGTCCATTGGATCCTCTTGCAGTTATGAATCATCGGCCGTCGCCGCGCCGATGAACACCGTGGCGAGCATGGAGAAGATGTAGGCCTGCACGACGCCGACCAGCAGCTCGAGCGCCATGAGCGGGATCGGCACGAACAGTCCGGCGAGCGCGAGCACAATGCCGATCAGGAACTCGCCGCTCATGATGTTGCCGAAGAGACGCACCATCAGGGAGAAGGTGCGCGTGACTTCCGCCAGGAGGTTCAGAGGCAGCATGATCGGCTTCGGCCGCGCGAAACTGCCGAGATAGGCGGAGAGGCCCCGGGCGCGGATGCCGAACCAGTGCACGGACAGGAACACCACGAGCGCGAGCGCCGCCGGTGTCTCGATCCTGCCGGTGGGCGCCTGCACGCCCGGCACGATGCCGCAGACGTTCGCCGTGAGAAGGAAGATAAAGAGCGTGCCGAGGAGCGGCAGCAGCGGGCGCGCATCGCGGCGGACGACCTCCTCGATCTGGCTCTGAATGCCGGTGACGAGAAGCTCGAGCACCGCCTGCAGCCGCGATGGCTCGGGGCGCAGGCGCCGGGTCCCCGCCCAGGACCCGATGGCGAGCACGGCCATGATGCCCCAGGTCGTCACCACCGGCCGGGTCACCGGGACCGGGCCCAGGCGAAACACCACCGCGGCGGCGAGCGGCGACCCCGGTGTCATGTGGGCTTCCGTGCCGCGCGCAGCGCGAGCTGCCGGGCCGTCAGGAATCCGAGGAACGCGGCGAGCAGCGGCCACGCGCCCCAGGCCATCGTGAAGGCGAAAAAGACGGCCGCGGCCGCAAGTCGCGCGAGCAGCCCGCCGATGCTCCTCCAGAGCGCGCCCGCCTCGGCGGCCGTGTACGCGGCCACATCCCGGCGCAACGCCGCGAAGTAGGCGCGGCCGAACGCGAGACCCATCGCCGCAAAGAGCAGCGTGAGCCACGGAGCGGCGCCCAGCGGATGCGCAATCATGATCGATTCAACCGCTGCCACGCGAGCACGCAGCCGAGGGTGATGCCTGTGAGCAGCAGCGCCAGCGTGAAGGCGACTCCCGTCCCGAACCGGCGATCCAGCCACCTGCCGGCATAGATGCCGAGAAGGGCGGTGAGGATGATGGTCCAGCCGAGCGCGCCGGCCTGCGCCAGGTCCTTGCCGATGGAGCGCTGCTCGTCCTTGCGCGCGCGCGCTCGCCGCTCGCGGTGGCGGCGCACCACCTCATCCAGGGGGCGCGGCATATCGCGCCTCCGGGCGCAGCAAGCGCATGATCTGGCGGATGGCGGCAAGATGCAGCCGCTGGGACTCGGTGCGTGCGGAGCGCTCCTCCTCCAGCTGTTGCCGGAACCGCGTCAGGACCTCGGACTCCAGCCGCTGCAGGTCCTCGCCCGCGACCGCCTCGGGCGTCGCGACGGTCACCGCGTCTCCTGCGCTCACCGAGAGCACACCGCCGCGCAGCGCGATGTGATGCTCGCTGCGCCGCGCGTCCCGCCAGGTGAGCACCGAAATCGCGAGGGCCGTCAGAAAGTCGGCGTGGCCCGGCAGGATACCAAAGGCGCCCGACGAGTCCTCCGCCCTGATGTGGACGGCGTCCTCGACCTGCACGATGGCCGCGAGCGGTGTCGTGACGGTGAGTCTCATGTGGATTTCGCGAGGCCGTGCGCCTTGGCCTCGCGCTCGCGTGCTTCACTGAAATCGCCCACCATGTAGAGCGAGCTCTCCGCCCAGCCGTCAGCCTCTCCCGCGAGGATCGCCTCGCAGCCCGCGAGCGTCGCCTCGATCTCGACCGAGCGTCCTGCGAGGCCGGTGAAGGCCTCGGTGACCATGAAGGGCTGCGTGAGGAAGCGCATCAGAAGCCGCGCGCGCTTGACCGCCGTGCGATCCGCCGTCGAGAGCTCCTCCATGCCGAGGAGCGCGATGACCTCCTGCAGCTCGCGGTAATGCGCGATGGCCCTGCGAACCTCCTGGGCGGTCCTGAAGTGCCTCTCCCCGACCACCCGCGGATCGAGCAGGCTCGAGCTCGAGGCGAGCGGATCCACCGCCGGATACATGCCCTCGCTCGCCATCTCGCGCGAGAGCACGATCGAGGAGTCGAGATGGCTGAAGATCTCGGCCACGGCCGGATCGGAGAAATCATCCGCCGGCACGTAGACCGCCTGGATGGAGGTGATGGCGGTGCCCGCGACCGAGGCGATGCGCTCCTCGAGCTCCGAGACCTCATCGGCGAGCGTCGGCTGATAGCCCACGCGCGAGGGCAGGCGTCCGAGCAGCCCCGACACTTCCGCCCCGGCCTGCACCAGACGGTAGACGTTGTCGATGAGGAGCAGGACGCTCTGCCGCTCGCGATCGCGAAAGTGCTCAGCAACCGCGAGCGCCGCAAGTCCCGTGCGCCAGCGCGCGCCCGGCGGCTCGTTCATCTGGCCGAAGACGAGCGCGGTTCGGGCCAGCACTCCCGAGGCCGTGAGCTCCGTGAGCAGCTCGTGTCCCTCTCGCGAGCGTTCGCCGATGCCGCAGAAGACGGAGATACCCGCATGCCGCTCCACGGTGGTGCGGATGAGCTCCATGATGAGCACCGTCTTGCCGACCCCCGCCCCGCCGAACATGCCAGCCTTGCCGCCCTGCGCCAGCGGCGCGAGCAGGTCGATGGACTTCATGCCGGTATGGAAGCGCTCGATCGCGGCGCTGCGGCGCTCGAGCGGCGGGGCGGGCCCATGAATGGGGCGCCGCTCGAGAGCGGGGTCGAGCGCCGCGCCGCCGTCGGTGGTCTCGCCGAGGACATTCAACAGGCGACCCAACAGTGGACGGCCGACCGGTACCGTGACGGGCAGCCCCAGACGCCGGACACGGGTGCCGCGCCTCAGTCCCGCGCTGCCCTGAAGCGCGACGGCGCGCACCACCTGCGGATCGAGGTGCTGCTGCACCTCGGCGATGAGCGGTGCGCCGTCTTCCCACTCCACCGCGAGCGCTTCGCGGATCGCCGGCAACTCTCCCGGCGGAAACGCCACGTCGAGCACCGAGCCGCGCGCCGCCACGACTCTGCCGGCGGCCGCAGCGCGCCCCGGCGCAATCTCGGGAATTGCCTCTGACACGCTGGACACGCCCGCAGCCTGCGCGCCCGTCATACGCACGGGTATACGGGAAAATGCGGAGGGTGCCTATCCGCCGCCGGTGGCCGCGAGCGGCGCATGGCGCATGGCAGCCGACTGGGCCGCAAGACTCAACACCGCGACGCTGTCCGTCGCGGCTCGCGCGGTTTCGCGCGGGATCCGGGGGAGCGCGCTCAGCGCTTGCGCGACGCGCTCCGGTGTGCCGAGGTCACTCCAACCGCAGTCGGGGATCGGCAGCGCCCGCAGGTGCTGCTCCTGGCCCTGGAGGATCGAGCGCGAGAAATCGAGGGTGGGCAGCGTCTCGTAGAGCCGCGCGAGCGCCTCCCCGGCAATCCCGCCCGGCTCCCCGCGGATGGCATCCCGCATGGCGGTCACGATATCCGGGCAGCGCCGCTCGAAGAGCTTCAGCAGTGACTGTCCGTCCGCGGCGATGATGAACGTGTTCCACAGCGCGCCTTGCTCGAGAAGCCGCTGGGCGCCGGCCGTGTCGGGCTTTTCCACGAAGCGCTCGACGGCGTGATGGCTGTGGCCGGCCAGCCGATGCGCAACGATGTAGCCGAGCTGGCAGTCGGGCGCCGTCGGCTCGAGGCCGAGGAGCAGGATCTCCGCCCGCTCGCACTGCGGCGGAGCCGCCGCGTAGCGCAAGGCTCGCGCGAGCCGGTCCTCCTCGCGCACGTGGTGGTCGGAAGGCAACACGACGATCCGTGCGTGCGGATCACGCTCGAGAAGCATGATGAGCGGCAGCAGCAAGCCGATGGCCGTGCCGCGATTCTGCGGCTGGACGATGAGGTTCCCCCAGGGCCCAAAGTCTGTCGGAATCGCTCATCGCACGAGGCCTCGCTCATGAACGGTGACCGCGCCAGCCTCGTACAGGTCGGCGGTCGCGAAAATACGCACCTGTACCTAAGGCGGTGCCGCGCATCCGCATTGCTACGCATGGCGGGGAATGTCGATGCATGGCCCAATCGCGTTGGGCGGTCACTGAGTCATGACCGCAGGAGGCCCAAATGCGTGTCCGTATCGTGGTCGCCGACCAGAGCGAAGCCAGGTTCTACGATGTCGAGCACCGCGACTCGCAGTTGCGGCTCATCGCCACCCTCACCGACCCGCTGGCGCATCTGCACGACCGTGATTTCAAGTCGGATCGTCCGGGGCGGGTCTACGACCATGCGGCCGGGAAGGGCCGGCGCGGCGCCACGGCTCATCACGGCACGGCCGGCGAGCGCAGTCCGCGCAAGCACGAGGCGGAGATGTTCGCTCGCAGGATCGCCGCGCAGGTCCAGACCGCCTACCGTCAGAACGAGTTCGATCGGCTGATCCTCATTGCCGCTCCGGGATTTCTCGGCCTGTTGCGGCACGCTCTACCGGCCTCCCTCACCGCGATCGTCGCCGGGGAAGTGGGCAAGAACCTCGTCCGGGAGGCTGCGACGGCCGTGGCGGCGCACGTGCCGGCCGATACGTTCCACACCGTCGCGCAGGGCTGAGCCGTTCCATTCGAGCTACGCCGGCGGCGGGTCCCGAAGCGCCGCCGCGAGTTGGATGTGACGCAGCGCGTCGGCCAGATAGGAATACGCCCGGGTCTTCCACGCGCGCCGTTCGCCGGCGAAGGCCCGGTCCCGCAGGTGCCAGGCCGCGATCTGCGCCCGCACGGCGGCTCTGCGGCTCATGTAGAAATGCATCAGGATCGGCGGCACCGGATCGCCGGCGAGGCGGCGGTAGCGCGCGAGCAGCCCTTCCCCCGCCGCCGCCGCCGCGAGCCGCGCGCATTCGAGCGCGAGGAACGCGAGCTCCTCCGCCGGATCGAGCCGGCGGAGGCCGCGGTCGAACTCCAGGCAATCGATCACGCAGGCTCGCATCGAGGAGGTGCCGAGAAAGACGTGCTCGGGGCGCAGATCGCCGTGACCGTCCAGCAGCCGTGCGCCCCGGCCGGCGAGCGCCCGCGCATGGCGGTTGACGAAGTCGAGCTGCGCCCGGGAAAGATTGACGATCCGGCTGCGGCTCAAGCCGAGATCGCGCGCGCAGAGCTCATCCGCGTTGCGCCGGATCTCACGAGAGAGCCGCGCGCGATAAGCGCCGTCGGTCAGCGGGCGGCGCTGCGCATGCCGAAAGAACGCTGCGAGAGTCGCCGCGAGCCGATCGAGGTCCGTGGGGCGCAGCCCGCCCGCCGCGATGACGCGGTCGAGCATGCGTGTCGCGGGCAGCCGGCGCATCTGCACCAGCCAGTCGGCGACGCGGGAGCCGGCCATCGCCCGCAGGCTCAGCGAGCCTTTCGCATCGCGGTACAGCGGCACGACCCGTAGGTAGACGTGGGGCGCCAGGCGGCGGTTGAGCCGCAGCTCATCGCGGCACGCGCGCTCCCGGCGTGCGAGCGTCCGATAGTCCATCGCGCCCTGCCGCAGCGGCTTCTTGAGCTTGTAGGCGCGGGTCCCCGTGAGGAACACAAACGCGAAATGCGTTTCGATGATCTCGACGGGCCGCCGCCGCCCCGCGTAATGACACGGATCCGCGAGCCACGCGACCTTCGCGTGCAAGACCGCTTCCCTCGAGCCGATGGGATTGGGAGGCATGGAGGAGTCTTCATGGCGGCGGCGCGTGAGGTGCATTCGCATTAGTACGGACTCGCACCCGGCCCGCACGTATGCCGCAGCGGCGACTACTGCTTCCGCGGGCGCAGCCGCCGTGGAACGCTACCGCACAGCCGCTCGCGAGCCTGCGAGTCGATCCGAGGTCGCCGTCATGACGATACGCAGAGTCACCGCACCGATTCTCTATGCGCAGAGCGCTTCAGGCCGTTGGCTTTCCAGCCTGACAGCCGCCATGGACGAGGGGGCGGCAATCCTGTGCCGCACGTGCTGGCGGCAAGGCCGCACGCTGGAGCTTCGGCCCGTGCGCATGGAGCAGCCGCCGCGGCCGGCTCGCTGACGCGCGGCGTCGCCCGATGCGCGCGATACCGTTGGAGCCTTCGACCGAAGAGATCTCGCATTTCATCTGGCGGACCCGCTACAGGGATGATGAAGCCCATCCGCCGGAGCATTCGATCGCAGACACGTGGGACCGCGTGGCGCGCAGCGTCGCGGCGGTCGAGCACGATTCGCCGCTCTGGCAGACCCGCTTCCGCCGCATCCTGGAGGGCTTTCGCTTCCTGCCCGCGGGCCGCATCCTCGCCGGCGCCGGAGTCGCCCGGCAGGTGACGCTCGCCAACTGCTTCGTCATGGGACTGATCGAGGACTCCATCCCGGGCATCTTCGAGGCGCTGAAGGAAGGGGCCCTCACGATGCAGCAGGGGGGCGGTGTGGGTTACGACTTCTCCACGCTGCGTCCGCGCGGCAGCCGCGCCCGCACCACGGGGATGATCGCCTCGGGTCCGGTCTCCTTCCTGCACGTGTGGGACGCCATGTGCGCGACCATTCTCTCCACCGGGGCGCGGCGCGGCGCCATGATGGCGACGCTGCGCTGCGATCATCCTGACATCGAGGAATTCATCGGCGCCAAGCGGACAGCGGGCACGCTCAGCCATTTCAACCTCTCGGTGCTCGTCACCGACGCCTTCATGCAGGCGGTGTGCGAGGATGCGCCTTGGGCGCTCGTGTTCCCGCAGGAGGCCACCGGCGATTGCGGTGCCGCGGAGCATCTCGAGCGCCCCTGGAGCGGGAGCGCACAGCCGGTGACCTGCCGCGTATCGAAGTCCGTTCGCGCACGCGAGCTGTGGACCCGACTCTGCGAGGCTGCGCGCGATTGCGCCGAGCCAGGCGTTCTCTATGTGGATCGCATCAATGCCGAAGACAATCTCGGCTACGCCGAGACGCTGAGCGCCACCAATCCCTGCGCCGAGGAGCCTCTGCCGCCCTACGGGGCCTGCCATCTCGGCTCGCTGAACCTCACGCGCTTCGTGAGCGACCCGTTCACGCCCGCGGCGCGGCTCGACCACGAAGGGCTCGCGAGCACGGCGCGGGTCGCCGTCCGGTTCCTCGACGATGTGATCGAGATCTCGCGGTTTCCGCTCAACCGCCAGCGGCTGGAAGAGCACCGCTCGCGCCGCATCGGACTCGGCATCACGGGCCTCGCCGATGTGCTCGCGATGCTCTCGCTGCCCTAC
Organism: Pseudomonadota bacterium; assembly: GCA_019352035.1. Lineage (GTDB taxonomy): Bacteria > Pseudomonadota > Gammaproteobacteria > Steroidobacterales > Steroidobacteraceae > 13-2-20CM-66-19. The sequence goes on from JABBNZ010000011.1 coordinate 27,507, forward strand.
GACTCGCCCGGCGCGCGCGAAGCCGCAGTCAGATTCATGCGCACGGTGCGTGATGCCGCCTATGAGGCATCGGTGGAGCTCGCCCGCGAGCGCGGATCGTTCGAGCGCTTCGATGCCGGGCGCCACGCCGAGCGGCCATTCATCCGCCGCCTTCCCGAGTCGATCCAGGCGGGCATTCACCGCCACGGCATCCGCAACAGCCATCTGCTCGCCATCGCGCCCGCGGGCACCATCAGCCTGCTCGCCGGCAACGTGAGCAGCGGCATCGAGCCGATTCTGCGCCTGCGAGCCGCGCGCCGCGTGCTCGATGTGGACGGCAGGGCGCACTCGTTCCCGGTCGCCGATCGGGCCTATGCGCTCTGGCGGGCACTCGCGCCCCATGGGCAACGGATACCCGAAGTGTTCCTCCACGGCGCGGGGATTGCGCCCGGCGAGCAACTCTTGATGCAGGCTGCGCTGCAAGCGCTCGTCGACGGCTCGATCTCGAAAACGGTGGCGCTCGGACGCGATGCGACCCTCGATCAGGTGCGGGACGTCTTCGAGCGCGCACACCGGCTCGGCCTCAAAGGGTGCACGGTATTTCGCGAAGGCGCTCGCCCGGGGATCCTCGCCAGCCGCTCGCCGGAATATATCTTGCGACAGCCGCACGCCCATTGTTGCGATGCGCAGCGTGAATCGGATTGAGGAGCGAAGCCAGACGATGTCCGCCGTGTTGTCGAGCGCTCCCTGCCTGATTGCGCCGGGCGAGAGCCGTACCCTCGCCGGCGCCCTTGCCGCCGAGACCGCTCTGCCGCTGATCCCGCTCGAGGAGCGCCGCTTCGAGGGCGGCGAGCTGAAGCTGCGGCCGCTGGAGTCGGTGCGGGGACGCGCGGTGTTCGTGTTGGAGAGCCTGGCCGGCACGGGTGAAGCGCCCGTCTGCGAGCGGCTGGTGCGGCTCCTTTTTCTGCTGCAGGGGCTGCGTGACGCCGGTGCGCTGACCACCATCGCCGTGCTGCCCTATCTCGCGTTCGCGCGGAAGGACCGTCGCACGCAACTGCGCGATCCGGTGACCTCGCGCTACGTGGCGGAGCTGCTCGAGACGACCGGAGTGGCGCAGGTGGTGTGCCTCGACGTGCACAATCCGGCCGCGTTCGACAATGCATTCCGGGTCCCGACCGTCCACCTCACCGCGCTTCCCATGATGGTGGAGCACTTCGCCCGGCAGGCGCCCGCGGCCGGGTTTGCGGTCGTCTCGCCCGACGTGGGCGGAATCAAGCGGGCGCAGATATTTCGCGAGCTGCTGGCCGCCCGAACCGCAAGCGAGGTCGAGCTGGCATTCCTCGAGAAGCGCCGCGCGAAGGGAGTCGTTGCGACGGGACTCCTCGCGGGTGAGATCGCGGGACGCGCGGTGATCGTGCTCGATGACCTCTGCGCGACCGGCGGAACGCTGATTCGCGCAGCGCAAGCCTGCCATCGCGCAGGCGCGCGAAGCGTCGCTGCCGCGGTGACGCATACGCCACTGGCGGCCGGTCTCGAGGCGCTGCTCGCCGCGGACGCGGTCTCCGCGATCGTCGCCACTGACAGCGTCGGAATCGATTTCAGCGCAACACAAACCTCCGCGGCTTCCGACAAGCTGGTCACTCTGCCCGTTGCACCCCTCATCGCCCAGGCAATCGTGCGGATGATCGCCGGGCGGCCGATCGCGGAGCTGCTCGAGCGCTGGCCTCCCCGATGAGGAGCCGCGGCGGCGCCGTATTCAGCGCAGCCGCTCCGGGACGACGGGACGCTCGGGCACCAGCGCCTCGAGCGCTGTGTCCTCGGCTTCCAATTCCTCCTCTTCCGCCTCCTGCGCCAGGATCGCTCGACCCGCGGGCCCCGGCCCCGGCTCCTCGCCTTCGGCTCTGAGCTGCCGCAGGGGCTCGGACCAGTCGGCGCCCGTCATGCCCGTCTCGGAGTAGCCGAGATCATCGCGCTCGACATCATCCACCGGACCGGTCCAGTCTTCCGGGGGCGCCGCCAAGGCGAGCCGCAGGGCCGACCACGTGTCCCGGTCGATCTCGTCCAGGTCGCCGTCGAAGTTCTGGATCTCGATCGTCGGGGAGTCCTCGTCGCAGCCGATGACCTGAAAGATCTCGCCCTTGTCGCAGCGCGCATACCACTGCCCGATCCGCGCGCGGCCCACACCCATATGCATGACACTGCTCCCCTCGCCATGAGGCGTTCACCTCGGGTGAGCGTGCACGAGGCCGGCCGACGGCGGAATACGAACAACTGCGGACCGGTCAGGGGCGCGGTTTTCGCAGGATGTCCCTCAGCTCCCCGAGAGAGCGGGTGTTGAGGACGTCCTCGCGCCGCGCCCAGCCGCGCCGCGCCTGCCGCACCCCGCCCTCCAGATTGGCGAGCTGATCCGAGGAATGCGCATCGCTGCCGATCGAGAGCAGCACCCCGCGATCGCACGCCGCCATGACGTGCACGTCGTCGAGATCGAGCCGCAGTGGCTGGCCGTTCACCTCGAGCGTACACCCCCGATCGCGCGCCGCATCGAGCACACGCTCGAATTCGAGTGTGTACGGCTCGCGCTCACCCAACAGCCGGCCGGTGGGGTGCGCCAGGATCGAGACGTGTGGCCGGTCGAGCGCTCGCAGCAGCCGGGCCGTCTGCTTCGCCCCCGACAGGCCGAAGTGGCTGTGGATCGCGATGACGACCACGTCGAGCTTCGCGAGCACCGCATCCGGCAGCGCCAGCCGGCCGTCCTCGAGGATGTCGACCTCGGCGCCCTTCAAAACGGTGATGTCGCGCAGCCGGTCGTTGAGCTTATCGATCGCCTCCCCCTGGCGCGCGAGCCGGTCCGCGTCGACACCGTGCACGATGCCGAGGTGCTTGCCATGGTCGGTGATCGCGATGTAAGAGAGCTTGCGCGCGCGCGCCGCGGCGACCATCTCCTCGAGCGTGTCGTTGCCGTCGGATGCATCGGTGTGCATGTGCAGATCTCCCAGGAGATCGGCTCGCTCCAGGAGGACCGGCAAGGCGTGGCGCGCGGCCGCCTCGATCTCGCCGCGGTCCTCGCGCAGCTGCGGCGGAACGAACTCGAGCGCCAGCGCCCGATAGAGGCCCTCCTCCGTCTCGCCGGCGATGCGCCGGTCGCCTCGAAAGAGGCCGTACTCGCTCAGCTTCAAGCCGCGCTCCCGCGCGCGGCGGCGCAGGCGGATGCCGTGATCCTTGCTGCCGGTGAAGTATTGCAGAGCCGCCCCGAAGCTCTCCTTCGGCACGACGCGCAGATCGATCTGCAGCCCGTTGCGCAGGACGCCGGCCGCCTTTGTCGTGCCGGCGGCGGACAGCTCGCGCAGGTCCCGATAGTGCTCGAGAGGTCCGAACGGGTCGACGCCGGCGGGCGCACACAACAGCACGTCGAGATCCCCCACGGTATCCCGGCCGCGGCGATAGCTGCCCGCGATCTCCACCCGGGTCACTCCGCGAATGGCGCCGAGGTAGCGCCGCAGCGGCTCCGCGTATTCAGCCGCGACCGACAGCGGGAACCTGCGCGCTTCGCGTGCGGCCGGCTCGGCGGCGAGAGCCGACTCCAGACGCGACTTCAGCTTCGGCCCGAAGCCGTGCAGCGTCGCGAGGGCTCCAGCGGCGAGAGCGCGCTTCAAATCCTCCCGATCCCTGACATGCAGGCCCGTCATCAGCGCCCGCACCCGCACCGGCCCCAGGCCGGGCAGGCCGAGGAGCTCGCGCACGCCGGCTGGCACCCGCCGGCGCAGCTTTTCCAGGGCTTTCAGATGCCCGGTGGTGACGAGCTCTGCGATCTTGGCAGCGAGGTCGGTGCCGATGCCGGGCAGCGCATCGTACTCACTCTCCTTCCCCATCTCGGCGAGCTCTCTTGGAAGACTGCGCACGACCTGTCCCGCCCGGCGATAGGCACGGATGCGAAACGGACTCTCGCCCTCGATCGCGAGCAGGTCCCCCATCTCCTCGAAAGCCTCGGCGACATCCGCATTGTGGATGCCCGGACCGTGTGTGCCCATGGCCCGATGTTGCCTTCCGCGCGGCAGGCAAACCACTTCGATCATTCGGCTACCCGGCTGCGTAGAAGTCCTTATTGACGGACCGCTCCCGAGCCGTCGGGGCCGATTGCCAACAATGCGTATGGCGCCGCCGCGGGGCGGGCGGCCACCATGGCCTACCCGATCTGGAGTCGTCCATGGCCGAGAGACGTCACATCCGTTTTTTTCAAGAGATCTCCGCCGATGACGTTGCGCGCGTCGGCGGCAAGACGGCTTCGCTAGGTGAAATGTATCGCCAGCTCGCGCCCCAGGGCGTGAAGGTTCCCAACGGCTTCGCCATCACCGCCGAGGCATACCGCTACGTGCTGGAGCGGGCCGGCGCCTGGCAGCCGCTGCGCGAGGCCCTGGCAGGACTTCGCGCCGACGACATGGAGGACCTCGCCCGCCGCGGACGCCGCGCCCGCGAGATCGTCTACGGTGCCGTGCTGCCCGATGATCTGCGCAGCGAGATTCTCGATGCGTATCGCGCACTGTGCGCCGAGTATGGCCATAAAGTCGACGAGGGTGCCGGCGAGGATGTCAGCGTCGCCGTGCGCAGCTCCGCGACGGCAGAGGACCTCCCGACGGCGAGCTTCGCCGGGCAGCAGGAGACCTTTCTCAACGTCCGGGGGGCGGAGCGGCTGCTGGATGCCGTCAGGCGCTGCTTCGCCAGTCTCTTCACCGACCGCTCCATCCACTATCGCATCGATCAGGGATTCGATCACTTCACGGTCGCGCTCTCCGTCTGCATCATGAAGATGGTCCGCTCCGATCTGGCCTCGAGTGGTGTCATGTTCACCATCGACACCGAGACGGGCTTCCGCGACGTCGTCCTCGTGACCGCGGCCTATGGACTCGGCGAGAACATCGTCCAGGGCGCCGTCGACCCGGACGAGTTCCTGATCTTCAAGCCGACCTTCGAGCAGGGTCATCGCGGCGTGCTGCGGCGCACGCTCGGCAGCAAAAAGATGAAGCTGGTGTACGCCGAGGGCGGCACCCGCGAGACGACCCGGAACGTGCCGACGCCTCAGGCAGACCGGGAGCGGTTCTGCCTGACCGACGCCGATGTGCTGACGCTGTCGGAGTACGCCATCCGGATCGAGCGGCACTACAGCCAGAAGGCAGGCCATCCCGTCCCCATGGACATCGAGTGGGCGAAAGACGGCCTCGACGGTCAGCTCTACATCGTCCAGGCGAGGCCCGAGACGGTGGCATCGCAGAAGCGGGGCGGCCTCCTCGAAGAGTTCACGCTGAAGGGAACCGGCACCGCGATCGTCACCGGACGGGCTGTCGGCACCCGCATTGGCGGCGGCGCGGCCCGCGTCATCTCGAGCGCGGCGCATCTGGCGGAGTTCGTGCCCGGCGAGGTGCTCGTCACCGACATCACGACGCCCGACTGGGAGCCGATCATGAAGCAGGCGGCCGCCATCGTGACGAACCGCGGCGGCCGCACCTGCCATGCGGCGATCATCGCGCGCGAGCTCGGCATTCCGGCGGTGGTCGGGGCGGACGGCGCCACCGAGAAGCTGAAGACCGGTGAGCCGGTCACGGTATCGTGCGCCGAGGGCGAACTCGGCAAGGTTTACACAGGCGCGATCCCGTTCGAGGTGCGGCGCACGGACGTCGGCAGCCTGCCGCGGCCGCGCACCAAGGTCATGCTCATCCTGGGCAATCCGGAGCTCGCATTCCAGGCGAGCTTCCTGCCGAACGACGGTGTCGGACTCGCGCGGATGGAGTTCATCATCGCGCAGTACATCAAGGCGCACCCGATGGCGCTGCTCCATCCCGAGCGCGTGGCGGACGAGGGGGAGCGCCGCGCGCTGCTCGCGCTGACCCGGCACCACGGCCGCCCGGCGGACTACTTCGTGCAGCGCCTGGCGGAGGGAGTCGGCACGATCGCCGCGGCGTTCCATCCGAAGCCGGTGATCGTGCGCATGTCGGACTTCAAGACCAACGAGTACGCCAGCCTGCCGGGCGGCCGCTGGTTCGAGCCGCAGGAGGCCAACCCTATGTTGGGATTTCGCGGAGCGGCCCGTTACACGCATCCGGCGTATGCGGAGGGATTCGCCCTGGAATGCGCCGCCATGAAGCACGTGCGCGAGACCCTGGGCCTCACCAACGTGCATCTGATGATCCCGTTCTGCCGGCGGGTCGCCGAGGGCGCGCGGGTCGTCGCGCGCATGGCCGAGCTCGGCCTGGAGCGCGGCCGCGACGGCCTCCAGATCTACGTGATGTGCGAGATTCCCAACAACGTGCTCCTCATCGACGATTTCAGCAGGATCTTCGACGGCTTCTCCATAGGATCGAACGATCTGACGCAGCTCACCCTGGGAGTCGATCGCGACTCCGCCATGGTCGCCTTCGACTTCGACGAGCGCGACCCCGGCGTCGAGCTGATGCTCAAAATGGCGGTGGAGGGCTGTCGGCGCAACGGGCGCCACTCGGGCATCTGCGGCCAGGCGCCGTCCGATTATCCCGAGCTGGCCGAGTACCTGGTGCGCCTCGGGATCGACTCGATCAGCCTCAATCCCGATGTGGTGATCAAGACCACCTCGAGCATTCTCGCGATCGAGCGCGCGGCCGCAGGCGGCGGCGCGATGACGACCTCGGCGGCCGCTTCCCCTATGTAGTTCCTCGTATTTTCACCCACCCTCGCGCGGCTCACGATGCCCGTATCTGTTGTTGGAGGGTCGAGCCATGAGAGCAGACAGCGACATCGAGCGGGACGTGAAAGCCGAGCTCAAGTGGGCGCCGGAGCTCGACGAGACCGACATCGCCGTCAAAGTCGGCAACGGTGTCGTGGCTCTCACCGGTTATGCCTCGAGCGCGCACGAGAAATATCGGGCCGAGGCGGCGGTGAAGCGGGTCGCCGGCGTGGCCGCGGTGGCGAATGACCTTGCGGTGCGGTGGCCGCTCGGCGGCAATCCCACCGATCCGGAAATCGCGCGCGATGCGCTCACAGCGCTCAAGATCGAGCTGCCGCTCGCCTGGGAGAGCATCAGGCCGGTCGTCAAGCAGGGACACGTGGGGCTCGAGGGCACGGTGGACTGGCATTACGAGCGCGAGCGCGCGGAAGGGGCCGTGAGGCGCGTGCGCGGCGTGCTGAGCGTGCGTAACTCCATCAGCCTCAAGCCCCGCCGGCCTCCCGCCGAGATCAAGCGCAGGATAGAGGAGGCATTTCGCCGCAATGCGCTCATCGACGCCCAGAAGATCACGATCGACGCCCAGGGCGATGACATCACGCTGCGCGGGGAGGTCCGCTCGTGGGCGGAACGCGACGAGGCGCAGCAGGCCGCCTGGGCCGCGCCCGGCGTCGCGAAGGTGCACAACGAGCTCACCGTCAGGGTTTGACGGCCATGACCGCAAAGCAGGTGCTGTTCCAATCCGCGGCGCGGGAAAAGGTGCTGCGGGGCGCGACGCAGCTCGCGGATGCCGTGCGCATCACGCTCGGACCGAAGTCGAAATCCGTCCTGATTCAGAAGAAGTGGGGCGCGCCCATCGTCTGCAACGACGGCGTGACCATCGCGAAGGAGATGGAGCTCGAGGACCCCGAGGAGAACCTCGGCGCGCAGATGCTGCGTCAGGCCGCGGAGAAGACGGGCGATGTCGTCGGTGACGGCACGAGCACCTCGACCGTGCTCGCTCACGCCATCTACGCCGATGGCGTGCGCAATGTGGCCGCGGGCGCCAGCGCCATCGACCTCAAGCGCGGTCTCGATCGCGGGCTCGAGGCGGCCGTGCAGGCGCTGAAGACCATGGCGAAGCCGGTCGAGAGCCGCAGGGAGAAGGCGCAGGTCGCGACGATCTCCGCGCACAACGACCCCGCGATCGGCGAGCTCGTCGCCGACGCGATGGAGAAGGTCGGCGGCGACGGCGTCATCACGGTAGAGGAATCAAAGACCACCGAGACGGCGCTCGAGGTGGTGGAAGGGCTGCAGTTCGATCGCGGTTATCTCTCGCCCTACTTCGTCACGGACTCCGCCGGCATGGAAGCCGTGCTGGAGGACGCCTACGTCCTGATCTGCGACCGCAAGCTCAACATCCTCAAGGACATGTTGCGGCTCCTCGAGGAAGTGGCGAAATCGGGCAGGCCGATCCTCTTCATCGCGGAGGAGATCGAGGGCGAGGCGCTGGCAACGCTCATCGTCAATCAGATCCGAGGGGTGCTGAAGAGCGCGGCGGTCAAGGCGCCAGGCTACGGCGACCGGCGCAAGGCGATGTTACAGGACATCGCCACGCTCACCGGCGGCGAGGTCATCTCCGAGGAGCTCGGCATCAGGCTCGAGGACGTGAAGCTCAGCCAGCTCGGCCGCGCCGGCCGCATCGTGGTCGACAAGGACGCCACGACGATCATCGGCGGCGCGGGCGAGAAATCCCGGATCGAGGCCAGGATCGGGACGCTGCGCAAGGAGATCGAAGATACCAAGAGCGATTACGACCGCGAGAAGCTCGAGGAGCGTCTCGCCAAGCTCTCGGGCGGGGTCGCCGTGATCCGGGTGGGCGCACCGTCTGAATCCGAGATGAAGGCGAAGAAGGAAGCGCTGGACGATGCGATCAGCTCCACCAAGGCCGCCGTGGCCGAGGGCATCGTCCCGGGCGGCGGGCTTGCGCTCCTGCGCGCGACCGGCGCAGTGGCTGCGCTCGAGGCGCAATGCACGGACGATGAGCGGACCGGCGTGCAGATCCTGCGCCGGGCGCTGGAGGCGCCGACGCGCCAGATCGCGGAGAACTCCGCCGCGGACGGCGGAGTGGTGGTCGATCGCATGTTGAATGGCACGGGCAACGTCGGCTTCGATGCGGCCCAGAAGCGCTTCGTCGATCTCTTCTCGGCCGGTATCGTCGACCCGGTGAAGGTCGTGCGCATCGCACTCGAGAACGCCGTCTCCGTCGCAAGCGTGCTCCTGCTCACCGAGGCGACGATGACCGAGCGCCCGCAGAGGCCGTCGGAGCACGCGGCGGCCGAGCCGCAGATGTGAGAAGAGCGTTGGAGAACCCCATCATGAATGTCGGAAGGATTTGCAAGCGTCAGATCATCACCCTCACGGCCCGCACCGATCTGTTGGCGGCGGCGGAGCTGATGCGCGAGAAGCATGTCGGCTTTCTCATCGTGGTCGAGCCGGAGGCGCAGGCGCAGTACGGAAGGCCCGTCGGCGTCCTGACTGATCGCGACATCGTGATCTCCGTCGTGGCGCGAGGGGCGGACCCGACGCTCCTCACCGCTGGCGATGTCATGAACCGCGAGCTGGTGATGGTGGACGAGTCGGATTCCGTCGAGCAGGCGCTGCGCACCATGCGCCGCATGGGGGTGCGCCGCCTTCCGGTGATCGGAGCGCGGGGCATGCTCACCGGTGTTCTCTCCCTGGATGACATCCTCGATGTGCTCGCGGCCGAGATCGGCGAGATCTCCGGCACGGTGCGCAACGAGCAGCGCATCGAGGGTGTTTTGCGCACGTGATGAAGCGGATCGCGGTCCTCACCAGCGGCGGCGATGCGCCGGGGATGAATGCGGCCATTCGCGCGGCGGTGCGCACCGGCGTGTCACTGGGCGTGGAGATGTTCGGCGTGCGCCACGGCTACACGGGGCTGATCGCGGGCGACTTCCTGCCGCTCGGCCCGCGCGAGGTCGGCGGCATCATCGAGCGCGGCGGCACGATGCTGGGCTCGAGCCGCTGTCCGGCATTCCTGACCGAGAAAGGACAGGCGGCTGCCGTCCGGCAGCTTTCACAGCGCGACATCGGCGGCCTCGTCGTCATCGGCGGCAACGGCTCCCAGTCCGGTGGACATGCGCTTTCTCTGCGCGGTGTCAGCGTCGCGGGCGTGGCCTCGACCATCGACAATGATCTCGCGGGATCGGACGTGACTCTTGGCGCGACCACGGCGCTCGACATCGCGCTCGAGGCCATCGACCGGCTGCGAGTGACGGCGTCGGCTCACGGGCGCGTGTTCCTCGTCGAAGTCATGGGCCGGGCGTGCGGGTATCTCGCGCTCATGGCCGGCATCACCGGCGGCGCCGAGGCGATCGTGATCCCGGAATCGGAGGAAAGCCCGGAGGCGGTCGCCACCGCGATCCGCGAGGCTTACCAGCGCGGTAAGAGCCATGCGATCGTCATTGTAGCCGAGGGCGCGAAGCACGATGCGGACGCCCTCTCCCGCTATTTCACCGAGCATGCCGAACGGCTCGGCTTCGAGCTGCGCGTCACGAAGCTCGGCCATGTGCAGCGTGGCGGCGCGCCCCGTGTGTTTGATCGCCTGAGCGCGACACTGCTCGGCGCGGCCGCCGTCGAGCACCTGGACGCCGGGCGGCACGGGGTTCTGCTGGGAATCGTCGCCGGGAACGTGACGGCAACCTCGCTCTCGGACGCCATCCGCGCCGTGAAACCGCTCAATGCTCACCTGATACAGCTCGCGCACGTGCTCTCGCGCTGACCCGCCGGAGCGCTCGAGGAGACAGAACCATGCTACTGAAAGAGATCTGCACACCCGACGTCGTCCACTGCACGCCTGAGACCACGGCGCTCGGCCTGGCCCGTCTCATGCGGGAGCGGCATGTGGGAGACGTGGTCGTCGTCGAGGACGCGGAGAATGACCAGACACCGGTCGGCGTCGTGACCGACCGCGACCTCGTGGTCGAGGTTCTGGGCCGCGAGCGGGACCCGGCCAAAGTCTGCGCACGCGAGATCATGCGCAAGCCGGTCGTGATCGCGCGCACGACCGAGGATACGGCTCAGGCGGTCGAGCGCATGAAGGCTCACGGGGTGCGCCGCATCCCCGTGATGGACGAGCGGCGCCGGCTGGCCGGAATCGTCTGTCTGGATGATCTGCTCAAGCAGCTCGCCGCCGAGGCCGGTGCGCTGGTCGACATCGTCTCCCGCGAGCAGGACCTGGAGCATCGCAACAGGCGTTAGGCCACCCGGCGCAAGACCGTCGCAAGCGCTTCGGGCTCGGCGGTCCCGACGCGGATGACCTCCAACGGCTCATCCGCAAGCAGCCGCTCGAAGTGACGTAATTGCCAGTCGAGGACCGCCATGTCGGCTTCGGAAGCATCGAGCCCGCCTCGCCCGCGGGCGGCGATGCGGGCCCGCAGCGTCTCGACCGGCGCATCGCAGTAAACGAGCCGGGCCGGCACGGCGAGTCTGGCGCCGAGCTCGGCGAGCCGTCTCCGCTGCTCGCGCCGCAGAAACGCCGCATCGACGATCGCGCTGCAGCCGCCCGCGAGGATGTCCTGCGCGGCGCGCGCGAGGTCCTCGTACACGGCCGCGCTCGTGTGACTCGAGTACAGCCCCTGTCCGATACCGGATTGCGTGCGCGCCAGCGCATCGAGCCCTGCCCGGCGCTTGCGCTCGACATCGGAGCGCACGTGCACCGCGAGCAGTCGCTCGGCGAGCTGGCGCGCGAGCCAGGTCTTGCCCGATCCGGACAGACCGCACATCAGCAGCAGGACCGGTTTGCCGCCCGCGATCGATCGAGCGGCGTGGGCGAGACGTGCGTCGTGCTCGCGGCGCAGCGGCTCCCGCGCCTCCGCCCGGGGCGAGGCGGCGGCCTCGAGGGCCGCGATCTTGGCGCGCACCAGCGCTCGATGGGCCTCGTAGAGCCGCAGCACCCGGCAGGCCGAGTAGTCGCCGCTTCGGGCAAGATAACCGCCGATGAATGCATGGGCGTGCAGCGGCCGCTCGCGGGCGGTCAGATCGCTCGACAGGAAGGCGATCTCATCGGCCACGTCGATCCAGCGGAAGGCCGGCTCGTACTCCAGACAGTCGAAGGCGACCAGCCGGCCCTCGAGGCGCACCAGGTTGCGGGTGTGAAGGTCGCCGTGGCATTCGCGGATATGACCGCCCGCCCGCCGCGCCGCCAGCGAGGCTGCCGCGGCGGACAGGCTCCGCTGCAAGCCGGCGTGCAGGGCGAGCACCGATTCGGCGGTGCCGAGGGTCCTGGAGGCTTCGGCGCACTCGAGGAGGTTTCGGATCATGAGCGCCCCGATATCCTCCGGTCGCCCCCAGGGAGAGTCCGGCGAGGCAGCAGGGAATGTCGCGTGCAACGTGGCCAGATCCCGTCCGAAAGTCTCCAGCTCGCAGGCGTCGGCCTTGCCGGCCTCGAGCAGCCGATCGAGCTCGTCCTGCGCCTCGAAACGTCGCATGCGCACCGCGTACTCGAGCGTCGGACCGTCCACGCCTTGCGCCGCGATCGCCGCGCTCCCGTCCTCGTCGATCACGCGGCAAACGCCGAGATACAGCTGCGGCGCGAAGCGGCGGTTGAGCCGCAACTCCTCCTCGCAGAGAAACTTGCGCCGCTCGGGCGCGCGCAAATCGATGAAGGGATACCGGACGGGCCGCTTGATCTTGTAGGCGAACTCGCCCGCGAGCAGCACCCAGGAGATGTGGGTCTCGATGAGCCTCACCGACTCGACCGGATGCGGGTAAGCCCGCGGCGCGAGCAGTCCGCGCAGAGAGTCGGGCAGCGCCGAGCCCGTGACCTGAGCCATCTGCGGTGAGCCCTGTGACCGTCGGTAGGAAATGTTAACGCCGCGCGAGGCCCCGGAACAGGCGCCCGCAGGCGGGGCCCCCGCCGGCGCCGATAGGCACAAACCCTGATTCGCGGCCGCGCCCCCGGACGCTACCGTCCCGCGATGGCACTCGCCGAGCTCGATCCGGACCTGCTGCGCCGCTACGACACCGCAGGCCCGCGTTACACCTCTTATCCCACGGCGCGCGAGTTCACGCCCGATTTCGGCGAGGCGGCGTATCGCCGTCACATCCTCTTCGGCGGCCGCCCAGCTTCGGCGCCGCTCTCCCTGTATGTCCACGTCCCGTTCTGCGAGAGTCCCTGCTTCTACTGCGGCTGCAACCGCCTCATCACGCGCGATCGCGCCGCGGCCGATCGGTATCTCGAGTATCTCGCCCGTGAGATCTCGCTGATCGCCCCGTTCTTCGGCGATGACCGCCCGGTGCGCCAGCTGCACCTCGGTGGGGGAACGCCCAACTTTCTCAGCCCGGAGCAGCTATCAAGGCTCATCGAGGCGCTCGAACGCGGCTTTCTCCTGACTTCGGGCGGCGAGAGAGACTACTCGGTGGAGCTCGATCCCCGCTGGCTCTCGAGCGCATTCCTCGACACGTTGGCAGCGCTCGGCTTCAACCGCGCGAGCTTCGGCGTGCAGGACTTCGATCCTGACGTGCAGCGCGCCGTCAACCGCATCCAGAGCGAGGCGCAGACGCTCGAGGCGATCGCGCAGTGCCGTGAGCGCGGCTTCCGCTCGATCAACGTGGACCTGCTCTACGGACTGCCCAGGCAGACGGCCGAGGGCTTCGGCCGCACCTTGAGCGCCGTGATCCGGGCGCGGCCGCAGCGGATTGCGGTGTACGGATACGCGCATCTGCCGCAGCTCTTCAAGGCGCAGCGGCAACTCGATGCCACCGAGCTGCCCGCCGCCGAGACCCGACTGGCGCTGCTGCGCCTCGCGATCGAGCGGCTCGGCGCCGCCGGCTACCGGTACATCGGGCTCGATCACTTCGCGCTGCCCGAGGACGACCTCGCTCAGGCCCGCGAGCGCGGCGACCTGCACCGCAATTTCATGGGGTACACCACGCACGCGGATTGCGATCTGATCGGGCTCGGCGTCAGCGCCATCAGTCACGTGGATGACTGCTTCAGCCAGAACCATCGTGATCTGAAAGCCTGGGAGGCCGCCCTGGATCGCGGCCGGCTGCCGATCTGGCGCGGACTGGCGGCGAGCTTCGACGACATCGTGCGCGCGGATGTGATCCAGCGGCTCATGTGCCAGGGCGTCGTCGATATCCGCGCCGTGGAAGCGCGCCATGGAATCGTGTTCGAGGAGTATTTCTCCGAGGCTCGCATGAAGCTCGAGCGTCTTCAGGCCGACGGCCTCGTCACGGTCGGTGCGCGCGAGATCAGGGCCACCGATCGCGGCCAGCTCCTCCTTCGGCTCCTCGCGATGTGTTTCGATCGTTATCTCGGGCCGCGTGCGGCATCTGCCGATCCACCGAGGTTCTCACGCGTCATTTGACATCGGTGGAGAACACCTCCCCCTGCTCGGGCACCGTCACCTCGACATCGAGCGCGCGGCGCAGATGCTGACGCAATGCGTCGGCCGCGGCGGGCTCACCGTGTGTGACGAAGACGCGCCGCGGCGCCTGCGGCGAGGCGGTGAGCCACGCGACGAGCTCGCGATAATCGGCATGGCTCGAGGTGCTATGGAGCTGCATGACCTCGGCGCGCACCGTCACCCACTCCCCATGGATCTTGATGGCATCGGCACCGCCCAGAAGTGCCGCGCCTCGGGTACCGGCGGCCTGATAGCCCGTGAAGAGAATGAGCGTGCGGCCGTCGGAAGCGAACGCCTTCAGATGATGCAGAACGCGGCCGCCGCTCGCCATGCCGCTCGCCGACAGGATGATCATGGGGCCCGAGCGGGTGTTGAGAGCCTTCGACTCCTCGACGCTGTTGACGAAGTGCGCGACGCGCGACATCGCCGCAAGCTCCGCGGCGCTCAACCGGTGCTCGTCCGGATATTCCTGGTAGAGCGGCGTCGCGTCCTCCGCCATCGGACTGTTGAGGTACACGGGAACATCGGGAATCGCTCCTCGGGCGCGCAGGCGCGCGATCAGATGCAGGAGGAGCTGCGCCCGCCCGATGGCGAAAGTCGGCACGATGACCACGCCGCCTCGCGCGAGCGCGCGATTGAGGGGAGCGGCGAGCTCGGTCTGCGCATCGACGTTCGAGTGCAGCCGGTCGCCGTAGGTCGATTCGATCACGACCCAATCGGCCGCGGCGGGCGGATCGGGCGCACGCATCAACGGGTCGTGCATGCGTCCGAGGTCGCCCGAGAAGAGAATGCTCTCGCCATTCGCCTCGATCCGGATCGAGGCGGCGCCGAGGAGGTGCCCGGCGCGGGAATAGCTCGCACGGACCCCGGCGCAAACGGCGATGTCTGCGTGCAGGGGCACGGGGTGCAACAGCGCGAGCGCCGCGTGCGCATCGGCCTCGGTGTAAAGCGGCCGCGCCGGGGAGTGCTTGGAAAAGCCGTGGCGGTTCGCGAACTGCGCCTCTTCCTCCTGCAGCCGCGCGGCATCGGGCAGCACGATCGAGAGGAGTCTGCGGGAGGCCTCGGCGCAATACACCGGGCCGCGGTAACCCTCGCGGGCGAGCACCGGCAGATAGCCCGAGTGATCAATGTGCGCATGGGTCAGCAGCACCGCATCGAGCGAGCGCGGATCGAACGGCAGCGGCTGCCAGTTCCGCTCCCTCAGGCGCTTCACCCCTTGGAACAAGCCACAGTCGAGGAGTACGCGCCCGGAGCCGAAGTCCAGCAGATATTTCGAGCCGGTCACGGCGCCCGCGGCCCCGAGGAAAGTCACGCGCATGAGCTCATCTCTCGCTGACCGTTGGCGCGGCCTCGTGATGCGAGTGGGCGAACGCCGGCGACGGCTCTTCTTTCGCTTCCTCCCCGAGCCGCCGCTGCAGGCAGGCCAGCGCCCCGGCCGGATCCTCGGCGTATTCGAACAGGCGCAGATCCTCCCGCGCGATCATGCCATGGCGGCAGAGCGCCTCGAAGTTCACGATCTCCTTCCAATACGCCGACCCGTACAGGATCACCGGAATCGAGCGCGACAGCTTGCGCGTCTGGGCAAGCGTCAGGATCTCCGTCAGCTCGTCCAAGGTGCCGAATCCGCCGGGAAACGCAACGAGCGCCCGAGCCAGATGCGCGAACCAGAGCTTGCGCATGAAGAAGTAGTGGAACTCGAACGCGAGCTCGCGCGTGACGTGGGGATTCGCGTGCTGCTCATAAGGCAGGCTGATGTTGAGGCCGATCGTCTTGCCGCCGGCCTCCGCCGCACCGAGGTTGGCCGCCTCCATGATGCCGCCGCCGCCTCCGGAGCAGATGACGAAGCGGTGCGCGTGCGACGGGAGGGACTTCGACCATGCGGTGATGAGCCGGGCAAGCTCGCGCGCCTCCTCGTAATAGCGGCCGAGCGGCCCCGAGGGCTGAAGCCGCGCCGAGCCGAAGAAGACGATCGTGTCGTGTATGCCGGCGCGGCGAAAGCGATGCAGGGGCTCGAGGTATTCCGCCAGAATCCGCAGCGGCCGCGCTTCGTCGCTCTCGACGAATGCCCGATGCTCGTAGGCCAGCTCGGGGCGGGGGTAATGTTCCGGCATGCCCTGGAACCTAGGTCCAAAGAACGTGGGCCGGTATGCGTAGAACTGCCTATGTACGCTGCCGCTGAGCGATGCGGAACATACGTAGCGACAGGGCACGGGGGGGCAGGCGACACTGCTGCGCCACTTCCGCCCATTCGTCAAAGCGGCGAGAATGACAGGCAGCAGACCAGGTCGTAGGTAGCCTTCCATGCATGAGCCCACCCCCACCGTCTTCGTGGTCGACGACGACAACGCGGTCCGCAATTCCCTGCGCCTGCTTTTGAAATCCGTGGGCCTGGCCTCCCAGCCGCTCGGCTCGGCCGCGGAGTTCCTCGAGACCTACCGCCCGAGCCAACCCGGATGTCTCGTGCTCGATGTGCGCATGCCCGGGATGAGCGGCCTCGAACTGCAGCGGGAACTGAATCTGCGGGGGGCGACGATTCCGGTCATCTTCATCACCGGCCACGGCGACATCCCGATGGCGGTGGAAGCCATGCAACAGGGCGCCTTCGATTTCCTGGCGAAGCCCTTCCGCGACCAGGAGCTGATCGACCGTGTTCAGCGCGCGCTGGCCAAGGACGGCACGACGCGCGCGGCGCTCACGGAGCGCGAGCGCATCCGCGAGCGACTGGAGTCCCTCACCCCGCGCGAGCGCGAGGTGCTCTCCCTGATGACCCAGGGCAAGCCCAACAAGATCATGGCTCACGAGCTCGGCGTCAGCCAGCGCACCGTCGAGATCCATCGGGCGCGGGTCATGGAAAAGAGCGGCGCCAGCTCCCTCGCCCAGCTCGTGCGCATGGTCATGGACCAGGAGCCCGAGAACGCCGCCGGGTAGAGCCCGGCCCCAGCGTTCCAGCAGGGACCCGCCTCCGGGCCCGGGAGGCCCCGCATTGGCTTATCATCCATCGGATCCATGCCACATACGACTCGCATGCCGGGGAGCGCCGGCGCTCTGCTCACCGATCTCTATCAGCTCACCATGGCTCATGCCTACTTCCGGGAAGGCATGACCGAGACCGCCGTGTTCGAGCTGTTCGTGCGCCGGTTGCCGCCGGCGCGCCGCTTCCTCGTCGCCGCCGGCCTCGAGCGGGCTTTGGAGTTCATCGGAGCACTCCGCTTCACGGCGGCGGAGTTGGAGTTTCTCGCCGCGCAAGGCATCTTCGCGCAGCCGTTTCTCGATTATCTGAGCACCTTCCGCTTCACCGGGACGGTGCACGCCATGCCGGAGGGCAGCCCCTTCTTCGCGGAAGAGCCGATTCTGCGGGTCACCGCCCCGATCATAGAGGCCCAGCTGCTGGAGAGCCGCCTCATCAACATCATCCATTTCCAGACTCTGATCGCCAGCAAGGCGGCCCGCTGTGTGATAGCGGCGGACGGACGCCGGCTGCTCGATTTCGGCATGCGGCGCGCGCATGAGGGGGATGCGGCACTCCTCGCCGCGCGCGCCGCCTATCTGGCGGGCTTCGATGCCACGGCCACAGTGGAGGCCGGACGGCAATGGGGAATCCCGATCTGCGGCACGGTCGCCCATTCCTACATCGAAGCCCACGACGACGAGGAGCAGGCGTTCCGCAGCTTCACGAGTGGCATGCCCTCCCGCACGACGCTGCTCATCGACACGTACGACACGATCCGCGCCGCCGGGAAGGTCGCGCGCCTGCAGAGCGAGCTCAATGCGCAGGGCTCGCCGCACGGTGTCGAGTCGGTGCGCATCGACAGCGGCGACCTGGGCGCGCAGGCGAGAGAGGTGCGGCGGATCCTCGACGAGCACGGCTGCCGGGACGTGCGCATTGCTTTGAGCGGCAACCTCGATGAGCATCGGATCGCCGCTCTCGTGTCTTCCGGGGTGCCGGCGGACGCGTTCGGCGTTGGAACCTCCCTGGGCGTTTCGGCCGACGCGCCCGCGCTCGACATGGCCTACAAGCTGCAGATGTACGCAGACCGGCCGCGCCGCAAGCGCTCGCCCGGCAAGGTCACCTGGCCAGGCGCGAAGCAGGTATTCCGCGAATACGACACGCTGGGGGCGGCCTCATGCGACCGGATCGTGCTGGAGGGCGAGCAGGCCGCCGGAGCGCCGCTCCTCACCGAGGTGATGCAGGCCGGCCAGGCCGTTGCCGCCTCGAGGCCCCTGGAAGCGATCCGGAGGGATTGCCAGCATCAGGTCCGAGCGTTGCCGCAATATGTACTGCGGCTGGAGGAGCGGCCGGCCGCCGGCAACGGCTCTCAGAGTTATCCCGTGACCCGGTCGGCCGCGCTCGAGGCGCTGGCGCGCGCGTCCTCGAGCTGAGACGGATGGGGGGGCGGCCTGCCCGCGGCGCCGGCATGCGGAACATACCTAGAGACGCGCGCGAGGCCCTGGCCCGATACTGAAGAAGGACCCGAATCCCTATGTGCAGCCAATGCCTAACGCTCTGACTCCGCCGTCCGCCCCTCGTCCTGAGCCCGGCTCGCAGTCGGAGACCGTTCCCGAAGCGCCGGCTTCCGGCCCGGGAGCCACCCTGCACGGCCGCATGCTGCAGGTCTCCCGGCTCGCCACCATCGGCGAAATGGCCGCTGGCGTGGCGCACGAGCTCAACCAACCCTTGACCGCGATCGCCAACTACGCACAGGCCTGCGACCGGCTGCTCGCACGCCCGGCCGCCAATCTGGAAGACATCCATACCGCCCTGAGGGAGATTGCGGCTCAGGCGGTGCGGGCCGGCGACATCCTGCGCCGCCTTCGCAGCCTCGCCCGCTCTCAGCCCATGCGCCGGGAGCGCGCCGACATCAACGCGGTGATCGAGGAGATCAGCGATCTGCTCACGGCGGATGCCCGCGCTCACAGAGGCGTCCTGACCTTCGATCTCACCCCTGCGCTGCCGCCGATATCCATCGATTCCGTGCAGCTGCAGCATGTGATCGTCAATCTCGTGCGCAACGGCCTGGAGGCCCAATCGGATGCGGTCCCCGGAACGCGCGAGCTCAGACTCACCACCGGCCTCTCGGCCGACGGCGAGGTCGAGATCACGATCAGCGACAACGGCCCCGGTCTTTCCCCCCAGGCGCTCGAGCGCCTGTTCGATCCCTTCTTCTCGACCAAGCCCGAGGGCACGGGGCTCGGACTCGCCATCAGCAATACGGTGGTGCGCGCCCACGACGGCTCGCTCGGCCACCGCCCCAACCAGCCCTGCGGCGCGTGCTTCTTCATCCGGCTGCCGCCCGAGCGCGGAGTATGATGCGCATCGTCAGCATCAGCCGCGCCGCATGCTCTCGCCCGAACTGCTCGGAAAAGTCCTCGAGTCCGCGCCCGACACCGTCGTGATCGTCGATGGCGGGGGCGTGGTGCTCTTCGCCAGCCGGCAGATCACGGCGCTCGCCGGATACCTGCCCGAGGAAGTCCTCGGGCGCCCGATGGAGATCCTGATGCCCGAGCGCTTCAGGAGAACGCATCTGCTCCATCGCGGCAACTACAGCCGCGATGCGCACACCCGTCCGATGGGCGTCGATCTCGAGCTCTTCGCACTGCACAAGGACGGCAGGGAGCTTCCCGTCGAGATCAGTCTGAGTCCGATCCGCGATGACGGGCGGCTGCTGGTCGCGGCGGCCATTCGCGATGCGGCCGAGCGCAAGCGCATCCAGACGGAGCTGCGGCAGGCGCGCGAGACCGCCGATCGCGCCAATCTCGCCAAGAGCCGCTTCCTCGCCGCGGCGAGCCATGACCTGCGCCAGCCGCTGCAGACCCTTTCCCTCCTCAACGGCACGCTCCGGCGGACCGTCCGCGACCCGATCGCCGCGGAAGCGGTGCTCCAGCAGGGGCAGGCCATCGAGGCGATGTCGCGCCTCACCAACGCGCTGCTCGACATCAGCAAGCTGGAATCGGGCGCCATCCGGCCCGACCCCGCCGACTTCGCCGTTGCGACGCTCTTCGAGGAGCTGCGCAACGAGTTTGCCAGTCTCGCCGCGAACAAGGGCCTGGAGCTGCGGATCGGGGCTCCCGGCCCCTCCGCGCACTCCGATGCGTCGCTGGTCGGGCAGATTCTGCGCAACCTGATCTCCAACGCCATCAAGTACACGCGCGAGGGCTGGGTTCAGCTGCGTGCCACCGCGGGCGCCAAGGGTGTGCGCCTGGAAGTGGCCGACACGGGCGTCGGCATCCCCGCCGATCAGTTGCCCTACATCTACGACGAGTTCTATCAGGTGGGGGTCCCGAGCAACACCTCCCGCGAGGGCTACGGGCTCGGCCTCGCCATCGTGCAGCGGCTCGTGAAGCTCCTCGGTTTGCGGCTCGAGGTGCGCTCCGAGGTCGGCCGCGGGTCGACGTTCGCGCTCGAGCTGCCGGCGGCCGCGGGAGTTGCCGCCGGCGAACGCCCGCCCGAATCGCTCTCATCCCGGCAGGCAATGCCCGGCACCGCGCGCATTCTGCTCGTCGACGACGATGCGGGAGTCAGGAACGCCACGGCGATGCTGCTCGAGGTGGAGGGATTCGAGGTCGCTCGCGCCGCCTCGCTCGCCGAGGCGATCCGCGAAGCGCGCCGCGGCGAGAGAATCGATCTCGTGATCGCCGACTATCACCTGCAGAAGGGCGAGACCGGAGTCGATGTCATCGCGGCGGTACGCCAGCTCGCGGGTGAAAGCCTTGCCGCCGTGCTGGTGAGCGGCGATACATCGTCGAAGCTTCGCGGCCTGGAGGCGCATGAGCGCCTGCGGGTCGCCAGCAAGCCCATCCGGGCCGACGAGCTGCTGCGTCTGATAGGATCGCTGCTTCCTTGAAGCGCTGGATCCGGGCATCCTGCCCGGATTAACCCGTCCCCGTGCCTGACTACAGGTACGGTGAGAACAGCCAGAAGAGGCTGTCGCGCACGCGGCCTCCCAGGCTCTGGCGGGCGCAGTCCCGCGCCAGGACCTCGAACGCATGCTCGCGCGCGGACAGAACGTACGCGGCGAGCTCCGTGCACACCGTCGCGTCATAAACTTCGACGGCGACCTCGAAGTTCAATCGCAGGCTTCTCGGGTCGAGGTTGGCCGAGCCGATCTGGGCGTAGGCGCCGTCGACGACCAGGAGCTTGGTGTGGGAGAAAGGCGGGCGCTGCAGGAACACGCGCACGCCCCGCTCGAGAAGCGCCGGCAGCCAGCGCCGCGTGGCCCAGTCCACATAGCGCAGATTGCTGCGGGCCGGCAGCACCAGGCAGACCTCGACACCGCGCAGCGCGGCCGTCTGCAGCGCCGCCGTGAGCTCCGGCGGCGGGATGAAGTAGGGAGTCATGATGAGCACCTGCCGGTGCGCGACCGAGATGGCCCCCAGGATCACGAACAGCAGCTTGTCGTTGTCCTCATCCGGGCCCTCGGTGATGACCCGGCAGATGCTTCCGCCGGCGTGGGCGCCAAGCAATGGGAGCTGCAGCGATTCGCCAGTGGCGAACAGCCAGTCGGCGGCGAAGCACTCCGCGAGCTGACTCACGGCCGGCCCCCGGAGCCGGAAGTGCAGGTCCGCCATGCGCCGATGCTGCGCCTTGCCGACTTCCCTGCCGCCGATGTTCATACCGCCGGCGAAGCCGGTCTCGCCATCCGCGATGAGGAGCTTGCGGTGATTGCGCAGGTTGAGGGACAGCACCGGCGGCGCAAGTCTCGGCGGCAGAAACCGTGCGGCGGGCACTCCACTGTCCCGCAATAGGCGAACCGCCCTCGGCCAGCTGTACCACTCCCCGACGCCATCCACCAGCACTCGGACCCGCACGCCGCGCCTGACGGCCGCCGCAAGCGCCGCGATGAAGTCGCGCCCGACGGGATCCGTCTCGAAAATATAGGTCGAGAGCCAGATCGAGCGGCGCGCCTCCCCGATCGCGGCCAGCATGACCGGGAAGGCCTTCTCCCCGTTCTCCAGCTGCACCACCTCGTTGCCGGACAGCATCGGTCGCCGCGTTACCGCATCGCCTATGCGCGCCAACTGCGCGGCCATGTCCTGCGGGGGCTGACCCTCCTCCGAGCCGCCGAGGGACGGCAGTCGCGCCCGGAGTTGCCTGGCGCGCGTGCGCACGCGATTGACGCCGAAGAGCACATAGAGGGCGAGGCCGGCAATCGGGAGCAGCCAGCAGGTGGCGATCCAGCCGAGCGCGCTGCGCGGATCGGGTTTGGTGAGGAGCGCATGCAGGGCGCCCGCCGCCGCACAGATCACGTACAGCGCGATCAGCAGCGCCGCCCCGATCGCATCAGGGTGCCAGGGCACGTTCGCTGCAGGCGGAGGTCTTTCGCATGCCCCATTATCGTATGATTTGACTCAGCGCGCGGCTTGCCGCGCCCGATGGGAGCTCACGATGCAACACCGGCC
>JABBNZ010000011.1:49995-87464 GCA_019352035.1 Pseudomonadota bacterium
GGCCAAGAGTCATCATCGTCGGCGGCGGCTTTGCGGGCCTGACCGCGGTCCGCACCCTGCACTCCGCACCCGTGGACGTGCTCCTGATCGACCGCGTCAATCACCACACGTTTCAACCGCTTCTCTACCAGGTCGCGACCGCCGGGCTCGCCGCGCCGTCGATCGCGGCCCCGTTGCGCCATATCCTGCGAACCCAACGTAACGTCACGGTAATACTGGGAAATGTGCGCTCCATCGATGTCGCGGGCAGGAGCGTCGAGGTCGCGGGCGTGTCACATCCCTACGATTTCCTGATCGTCGCAACGGGCAGCACTCATGCCTATTTCGGCCACGACGAATGGGCGAGATACGCACCCGGCCTGAAAACGCTGGAGGACGCCCTGCGCATCCGGGCGCACGTCCTCACCGCCTTCGAGCGCGCCGAGGCGACGGAGGACCAGGCGGAGCAGTTCGAGTGGTTGACCTTCCTCATCATCGGGGCGGGCGCCACGGGAGTGGAGCTGGCGGGTACGCTCGCGGAAATCGCCCGCCACACCCTCAAGCGCGAGTTTCGCCACATCGATCCGGCCTCGGCGAGAGTCTTGCTGGTGGAGGCCGGCTCTCGCGTTCTGCCGAGCTTTCCCGAGTCGCTGTCCGCCAAGGCGCAGCAGCAACTGGAGCGGCTCGGCGTGCGGGTGCGCGCGGGACGTCCTGTCACGAGCATCGATGAGCGCGGCGTCATGATCGGCGATGAGCGAATTGCGGCCCGCACCGTCCTGTGGGCCGCCGGTGTTGCGGCCTCGCCGCTCGGGGCTGCGCTGGGTGTTCCCGTCGACCGGGCCGGCCGGGTGCACGTCACTGCCGAGCTCAGCGTCCCGCAGCATCCGGAAGTGTTCGTGGCCGGCGACCTGGCAGCCGTTCCGGATGATCTCGGCGCGATTCCGGCGATTGCGCCGGCGGCCAAGCAAATGGGCCGGTTTGCGGCGGCGGTGATCGCGGCCAGGCTCGAGGGCCGGTCCATCGGCCCATTTCATTACCGGCACTTGGGCTCGCTCGCCACCATCGGCCGGATGGCGGCCGTCGCCGACTTCGGGCGCGTTCGCCTCTCCGGGCTGCTCGCCTGGTGGGTCTGGCTCACGGCCCACGTCTATTTCCTGATCGGATTCCGCAATCGCCTGGTCGTGCTCATCGACTGGGCGCAAGCCTATTGGAGCTACCGGCGGGGCGCACGCATCATCATTCCCGTGGGAGGAGCCGCGAAGCCATGAAGATCCTCGTGCCGTGACGGATCGCCAGGACGTCATCGTGATCGGTGCCGGGGCCGCGGGGCTCGCGGCGGCGGCGGCCCTGAGCAGGTCCGGCCGCTCCGTGCAGGTCCTGGAGGCGCGCGATCGCATCGGCGGGCGGATATGGACGCGCCTCGAGCCGGGCCTCGCGGCTCCGGTCGAGCTCGGCGCGGAATTCATTCACGGTGATTCGCCGGAAACCTACGAGCTGCTGCGCCAGGCCGGCGGATCAGCGGTCGACACCTCCGGCGAGCATTGGTCGCTGATCGATGGGCGGCTGCAGCGCCGTACGGAGAGTCTGCTCGGTCAGGTCCGCGGTGCGTTCGAGGCTGCCGAGGTTCTGAGGAAGCCCGACATCTCGCTCGAGACGTTCCTTGCGGGCGAGGCCGGCCGGGCGCTGCCGGAGGAGGCGCGGGCGATGGCCCGCGCCTTCGTCTCAGGCTTCGATGCCGCCGACCCGCGGCTCGTCAGCCTGCACTCGGTCGCGGAGGAATGGCGCTCCGGCGGCATGCTGGACTCCTCGCAATCGCGGCCGTCCGGGGGTTATCACACGGTTCTGCAGGCGCTTGCCGGCGCACTCGACCGCGCACGGGTCCAGGTACGGCTTCAGACCGTGGTCACGGCCATCGACTGGAGCAGCGGCTCCGTCGAGATCCAGGCCGAGCGGCTGGGAAGACCTTGGCGCGCCAGCGCCCGCAGCGCCGTCATCACCGTTCCGCTCGCGGTGTTGCGCGCCGCCGGGGGAGCCCCGGGCGCGATCCGGTTCAGGCCCGGGCTCGAATCCAAGCAGCCGGCCCTGGATCGGATCCTCTGCGGCGCGGTGTTGAAAGTCATGCTGCGCTTTCGGCGCGCGTTCTGGGCCGGACACGACGGCGGCCGCCATGCCGACGCCTCCTTCTTCCACTCACCGGGGAAGGTCTTTGCGACGCTCTGGACACCGCTCCCGGTGCGCGCGCCCCTGCTCAGCGCCTGGGTGGGGGGGCCCGCCGCCGCGCGACTTTGCGAGTCCTCCGACGAAGAAATCATGCGTGCGGCACTGGACGGGGTGGGGACGGTATTCCCCGGCTACGACGTCGAGGCTGAGCTGGAATCGGCTCATCTGCACAATTGGGCCCGCGATCCCTTCGCGCGCGGCGCGTACAGCTACCTCGGGGTGGGCGCAGGCCATGCGCGTGAGCTGCTGGCGGCACCGCTCGGCGGCACGCTTTTTTTTGCAGGCGAAGCCACGGATACGACGGGAGAGCCCGCCACTGTCACCGGCGCCCTGCGCAGCGGAGCCCGTGCCGCCATGGAAGTGATTCGGCACTCGGACGCCTCATCCTGAGCTCGGCGCCGGCCGGCGCCTCAGCCCAACGCGTCCCTCAGCTCCTCGATCAGGTCACCGGCGTCCTCGATGCCCACGGACAGCCGGATGAGCCCGTCACCGATGCCGAGGGCGGCGCGCTTCGCGGCCGGGAGCGAAGCATGCGTCATGAGGGCGGGATGCTCGATGAGGCTTTCGACGCCGCCCAGGCTCTCCGCCAGCGCAAAGAGCTGACAGCGCTCGAGCATACGGCGTGCGTCGTCGAGCGTTCCTTTCAACACCGCGGTCACGATCCCGCCGAACCCGCCTGTCATCTGACGCCGGGCGAGCGCGTGCTGGGGATGGCTCGGCAGTCCAGGGTAGAGAACGCGGGCGATTTTCGGGTGGCCCTCGAGGAATTGCGCGACGGCGAGCGCGTTGGCGCAGTGCCGCTCCATCCGCAGCGCGAGCGTCTTGATGCCGCGCAAGGTCAGGAACGCGTCGAAGGGTCCCGGAACACTCCCGATCGCGTTCTGCAGGTAGGCGACCCGCTCCGCCAGCGGACTGTCCGCACGCACGACGGCCGCGCCGCCGAGGCAGTCGGAGTGCCCGTTGAGATACTTCGTGGTCGAGTGCACGACGATATCGAATCCGTGCTCGAGGGGCCGCTGCACGAACGGCGTGGCGAAGGTGTTGTCGCAAACGCTGATCAGTCCATTGGACCGCGCGGCCGCCGCCACGGCCGCCAGGTCGACGAGCTGCAGCAGCGGATTGGTGGGCGTCTCCACCCACACGAGACGAGTGTTGGGCCGGATCGCGGCCTGCAGCGCCTCGGGCCGCGTCAGATCGACGAACGAGACCTCGTGCCCGGCGGATCGCTTGCGCACGTTCTCCAGCAGCCGGTAGGTGCCGCCGTAGAGATCGTGCATGGCAACGATGTGCGAGCCGGCGTCGAGCAGCTCCAGTACGGTGGAGGTGGCCGCCATCCCGCTCGCGAAGGCGAATGCCGAGCCGCCGCCCTCCAGGTTGCAGAGCGCCGCCTGCAGCGCATCGCGCGTGGGGTTGCGGGTACGCGAGTAGTCATAACCCTTGTGCACGCCGGGACTCGACTGCACGTACGTCGAAGTGGCGTAGATCGGCGGCATGACGGCGCCGGTCAGCGGATCGGGATGCTGCCCGCCGTGAACGGTGCGGGTGGCGAAATGCAGTGGCTCTTTCTTCTCGCTCATGGGAGCCTCAGGTTCTGCGGCGCAGCCAGTTGAGCAGGTCGATGCGGGTGACCAGCCCCTGGAACTCACCGTCGTGCATGACGATCGCCACCATGCCGCGATTGAAGATCTCCATGAGCTGCTGCAGGGAGGCATCCGCCGGCACGGTGACCAGGTGGCTCTCCATGGCGGCGGTCACCGGCTCGCTGAAATGCCTGGGATTGGCGAACACCTCGAGCAGAATGTCCTCCTCGTCGACGATGCCGACGATGCGGCCATTGCGCATCACGGGCACCTGCGAGACGTCGTAGAGCTTCATGCGGCGATACGCCGCCATCACCGGCTCCGAAGCGTCCACCGTCACCGCCGCGCGCTCCCGGTGGCGGCGGGCGATGAGATCGCGAAGATCGCCGAAGCGCTCGCGCTCGAGGAACCCCTGATCCAGCATCCAATAATCGTTGTAGACCTTGGAAAGGTACTTGTTGCCGCTGTCGCAGACGAGCGTGACGACGCGCTTGGGCTCCTTCTGCTCGCGGCAGTAGCGCAAAGCCGCGGCGAGCAGCGTGCCCGTGGAGGTACCCGCGAGAATCCCCTCTTTCGCGAGCAGCTCGCGGCAGGTTTTGAAGGATTCGGCGTCCGGGATGGTATAGGCCGATCTGACATGGGCGAAGTCGGCGACCGGCGGCACGTAGTCGCCGCCGATGCCCTCGACCAGCCAGCTGCCGTGGTCCTGCGGCATCTTGCCCGTCTTGGCGTACTCGGCCAGCACCGACCCCGCCGGATCGGCCAACACAACTTCGACCTGCGGCGCAACACGCGCGAAGTAGCGGGAGATCCCGGTGAGGGTGCCGCCCGTGCCAACGCCGCAGACGACGGCATCGAGCTCGTGCCCGGTCTGCTCCCAGATCTCGGGGGCGGTGGTCTCCTCGTGGGCACGGGGATTGGCGGGATTGGCGAACTGGTCGACGAAGAAGCAGTTGGGCGTCTCGCGCGCGAGGCGCTCGGCGACGTCGCGGTAGTATTCCGGATGACCCTTGCTGACATCGGAGCGCGTGAGCACCACTTCGGCGCCCATCGCCTTCAGATGAAAGATCTTCTCCTGGCTCATCTTGTCGGGGATCACCAGCAGCAGACGGTAGCCTTTCTGGGCCGCGACCAGCGCGAGACCGAGCCCGGTATTGCCCGCCGTCGCCTCGATCAGCGTGCCGCCGGGAGGAAGTCGGCCCTCGCGCTCGGCCGCCTCGATGAGGTAGAGGCCGACGCGATCCTTGATCGACCCGCCGGGATTCTGGTTCTCGAGCTTGAGAAAGAGCCGGCACGGGCCCGTATCGAGACGTGTGACGGCGACGAGCGGCGTGTGACCGATCATCTGCAGGATATTGCTGTAGGACTGCGGCATGGATTTCCTCGCGGCCGGAGCGCCGAAACCCTCGATTGTACGCCACCCCGCCGTGCCGCCCGAGTCTATCCAGTAGTCGCCGGCGGACAATACTGTATCGCGGCCAGCGGGAGTGGAGCGTCGCCGCGCCGGAGGATTTCCGCTAAAATCGGCGTATCCGCGAGCGGGCGGCGCCCGCCCCGCCCACCCCTTTTCGGACCGCCATGTCGACACCGGTGACGGAATGACCGACGCCTTTCGCGATTGTCTTCGCGTGCGCGGCGCGCGCCAGAACAATCTGAAGAATCTCGACCTCGACATCCCGCTCAACGAGCTGGTCGTCGTGACGGGCGTGTCAGGCTCCGGGAAGTCCTCGCTCGTCTTCGACACGCTGTACGCCGAAGGCCAGCGCCGTTACGTGGAGACTTTCTCTCCCTACGCACGCCAGTTTCTCGACCGCATGGACAAGCCGCAGGTCGACTCGATAGCGGGCATTCCGCCGGCGATCGCCATCGACCAGACCAACCCGGTGCGCACGTCGCGCTCGACCGTCGGAACGATGACGGAGCTCAACGACCATCTCAAGCTGTTGTTCGCGCGCGCGGCGATCCTCTACTGCGAATGTTGCGGCCGTCCCGTGCGGCGCGACACGGCCGAAAGCATCTACGCCGATCTGCGAGAGCGCGCCGCCAAGTGGGGCTCGACGGAGAATGCCGCGGAGGATCCGCGGCTGCTGCTCACCTTTCCGGTACCCGTTCCCGACAGCTTCCAGGAAGCTGAAGTGCGTGCCCTCCTCGAGAAGCAGGGCTATACGAGGCTCTTCGAGCCGCCCGGCCAGCCGGCCGGGGCACCGCCGTCCTCCTCCGCCGGCGCGCCGGCCCAGGCGCCGGCCTCCAGGAGGCGCGCAGCCGCCCGCGGGCGCGGCAAGAAAGCCCGGCCCTCCGGGCCGGCGACGGTGCTCCATGTGGTGCAGGATCGCTTCCGCGCCGGCCAGGCGGAGCGCGGACGCGTGCTGGAGTCGCTCGAGACGGCCCTGCGTGTCGGACGAGGGCGCGTCAACGTGCAGGTCGTCGACGACGGCGATCCGCCGCGGCTGCTCGCGACCTGGCGCTACTCGAGCGCGCTGCACTGCGCGGAGTGCGACCGCGCGTACCAGGAGCCGACACCCAGCCTCTTCTCTTTCAACTCGCCGCTCGGCGCATGCGACACCTGCCGCGGCTTCGGGCGCACCATCGGCATCGACTACGGCCTCGTGATCCCCGACGAGACCCGGTCTCTGCGCGGCGGCGCCATCAAGCCGTGGCAGACCAAGTCCTACGCGGAATGTCAGCAGGACATGGAGAAGTTCGCGAAGAAGCGCGGCATTGCGCTCGATGTCCCCTGGCGCGAGCTCAGCGCCGAGCATCGCCGCTGGGTCATCGAGGGCGAAGGCGAGTGGAGCAAGGGCGTCTGGTACGGCGTGAAACGCTTCTTCGCCTGGCTCGAGACCCGGTCCTACAAGATGCACGTGCGGGTCCTCCTGTCCCGCTACCGTGCCTACACGCCCTGCGAGGCCTGCGGCGGCGCGCGTCTGAAGACCCAGGGACTCCTCTGGCGCGTCGGCGATCGTGCGCTCGCCGACGCCGCGCTGGCCGGCGCTGATCGCTTCCGGCCCCGCGGGTCGCAATGGAGCGAGGACGTTCTGCGCAGCCTCCCCGGTCTCTGCATTCACGATGTGATGCTGCTGCCGGTCGAGCGTGCCTGCGAGTTCTTCCGCGGGCTCCAGCTGCCGCGGCCGCTCGATGAGGCGACCGACCTGCTCCTGGGGGAGATTCGCGGCCGTTTCGCCTACCTCGCCGATGTCGGGCTCGGCTATCTCACCCTCGATCGCCAGTCGCGCACCCTCTCCGGCGGCGAAGTGCAGCGGATCAACCTGACGACCGCGCTCGGAACCTCGCTCGTCAACACGCTGTTCGTGCTGGACGAGCCCTCGATCGGGCTGCATCCGCGCGACATGCAGCGTGTCATCACCGTGATGAAGCGCCTGCGCGATGCCGGCAACTCGCTGCTCGTCGTCGAGCACGATCCGCAGATCATGCTGGAGGCGGACCGCATCCTCGACATGGGACCCGGCGCCGGCGAGCGCGGCGGGGAGATCGTGTTCTTCGGCACTCCGCGCGAGATCCGCCGCGACGAGCGCTCGCTCACGGGTGAGTACCTGAGCGGGAAGCGGCGCGTCGGCGCCGAGCGTCCGACAAGCGTGCCGCCGATGCCCGACAGCGAGGTCGTCGCTGAAGCACGCTCGAATCGCTGGCTGGAGCTGCGCGGCGCCCGCCAGCACAACCTGAAGGACGTCGATGTCCGGATTCCGCTGAAGCGGCTGGTCTGCGTCACCGGCGTCTCCGGTTCCGGCAAGTCCACGCTGATCGAGGACGTGCTCTACCCCGCGCTGCGCAAGTATCACGGCAAGCCGACCGAGGCCCCGGGCGAGTTCTCCGGCCTCGCCGGCGCGGAGCTCATCGATGATGTCGTCATGGTCGACCAGAGCGCCATCGGCCGCACCACGCGTTCCAACCCGGCAAGCTATGTCGGCGCGTTCGATGCCGTGCGCAATCTGTTCGCCGCGGAGCCCGCCGCTCAGGAGCGCAAATACACCGCCGGCACGTTCAGCTTCAACTCCGGCAACGGCCGCTGCCCCACGTGCAACGGCAATGGCTTCGAGCACGTCGAGATGCAGTTTCTGTCGGACGTGTACCTGCGCTGCCCCGACTGCAACGGCCGCCGCTATCGCAACGAGGTGCTCGAGATCAAGCGTGAGGGAGCGAACGGCCGCCGCGCCAGCATCGCGGATGTCCTGGAGATGACGGTCACGGAGGCGCTCGATTTCTTCCGTGACTCGCGCGAGATCGCCTCGCGCCTGGCGCCTCTTTCCGACGTGGGCCTGGAGTACGTGACGCTCGGGCAGCCGGTGCCGACGCTCTCGGGCGGCGAGGCACAGCGCCTGAAGCTCGCGGGACATCTCGCCGAGGCGGGGTCCGTGTTCTCGAGCACCACTCACAAAGGCAAGCTCTTCCTCTTCGACGAGCCGACCACCGGCCTGCACTTCCAGGACGTGGCGAAACTCCTCACCGCGTTTCGCAAGCTCCTCGCCGCGGGCCATTCCCTGCTCGTGATCGAGCACAACCTCGATGTGATCCGCGCTTGCGACTGGATCATCGACCTCGGTCCCGAAGGAGGCGAGCGCGGCGGCCGCATCGTGTGCGTCGGCACGCCGGCGCAGGTGCGTGCGCATCCGGACTCGCACACCGGCCGCGCGCTCCAGGAATACGCACAGGCGCTTTCCGGCGCGGAGCCAACCCCGGCCGCGACGGCCGCGGTCGAGGAGCCCGGCGCGGCCGGACGGACGGGCGCGAAGCGAGCTGACCGCCGCGCACCCAACGCCATCGTCATCCATAACGCTCGCGAGCACAACCTCAAGAGCATCGACGTGCAGATCCCGAGGGACCGGCTGACGGTCATCACCGGAGTGTCGGGATCCGGAAAATCGACGCTCGCCTTCGACATTCTCTTCAACGAGGGCCAGCGCCGATACCTCGAGTCGCTGAACGCCTATGCGCGCCAGTTCGTCCAGCCCGCGGCCCGGCCGGACGTCGATGCGATTTTCGGGATTCCGCCGACGGTGGCCATAGAGCAGCGCACCAGCCGCGGCGGGCGCAAGAGCACCGTCGCCACGTTGACTGAGATCCATCATTTCCTGCGGCTTCTGTACGTGAAGCTCGGCACGCAGTATTGTCCCGACTGTGATCTCGCCATCGAGTCGCAGAGCGCAGCCTCGATCGCCGCGCGGCTGCTGCGGGAACACCGCGGCGCGCGCATCGCGCTCCTTGCGCCGCTGGTCGTAGCACGCAAGGGCTACTACACCGACCTGGCGAAATGGGCCGCGAAGAAGGGCTTCAAGACTCTGCGCGTCGACGGCGCCAACCTCTCGACGGCGCAGTGGCCCCGGCTGTCGCGTTTCAAGGAGCACACGATCGAGCTTCCCGTCGCGCAGATCGACGTGGGCTCCAGGACCGACACTGCGCTCCATCAGGCGCTCGCGCGCGCCCTCGATTTCGGCAAGGGCCTGGTCCACGTGCTCGGCCCGAAGTCGGACCGGCCGACGGTCTTCTCGACGAAGCGCGCCTGCCCCTCGTGCGGCCGCAGCTTCGCCGAGCTTGATCCGCGTCTCTTCTCCTACAACTCCAAGCACGGCTGGTGCGAGAGCTGTTACGGAACCGGCGTGGACATCCCCGGCGCGGAAGCGCAAGCGCACAATGGCGAGGCGGCGGCGGACGGCGGGGACGATGAGGCGCCGGAAATCTGCGCCGGCTGCGCCGGCAAGCGGCTGAATCCGGTGGCGCTCAACGTGCGCTTCCGCGAGCGCTCGATCGCCGATCTCGCGGCCGACTCGGTCGACCGCACGGCGCAGTTCTTCCGGCGGCTGAAGCTCGCCCCGCGCGAGCAGCAGATCGCGCGCGACCTGTTGGCGGAGATCCGGGCGCGCCTGAAGTTCCTCGAGCGGGTGGGGCTCGGCTACCTGCAGCTCGATCGCTCCGCCCCGACGCTCTCCGGCGGTGAGGCGCAGCGCATCAGGCTCGCCGCGCAGCTCGGCTCCAACCTGCAGGGGGTGTGCTACGTCCTCGATGAGCCGACGATCGGGCTGCATCCGCGCGACAACGCGGTCCTGCTCGACTCGCTCGCGGAGCTCTCGAGCCACCGCAACACGCTCGTGGTGGTGGAGCACGACGAGGAGACCATCCGCCGCGCCGACCACGTGCTCGATCTCGGTCCGGGCGCGGGCGTGCTCGGCGGCGAAGTGGTGGGCGAAGGCACGGTGGAGGATCTGATCGCCAATCCGCGATCGACCACCGGGCGCTTCCTGCGCGAGCCGCTGCGCCACCCGGCGCAGCCCCATCGGCCGGTCGATGCGCGCACCCCGCTCCTGAAGCTCGAGCGCGTCCGCCTGCACAACGTGAAGGGGGCCGATGTGCGCATTCCGCTCGGCAGGCTGGTCGTGATCACCGGGGTCTCCGGCTCCGGTAAGTCGACCGTGGCCCGCGATGTGCTCTACGCCAACCTGCGCCGGCAGCTCGCGGAATTGCCGCGGGCCTCGGGCAAGCGCCGCCGCAACGGCCCCGGGCTCATCGGCTGCTCGGGCCTGCGGGGGCTCGAGCGGGTGGACCGCGTGCTCGAGGTGGATCAGACACCGATCGGCAAGACTCCGCGCTCCTGTCCCGCCACCTACATCGGGCTGTGGGACGACATCCGGCGCATCTTCGCCGCCACCACCGAGGCGCGCCTGCGCGGCTACACCGCCAGCCGCTTCTCCTTCAACACCGCCGGCGGCCGCTGCGAGTCCTGCGAGGGCCAGGGCGTCAAGACCATCGAGATGAGCTTTCTCCCGGACGTCAAAGTGCTCTGCGACGTCTGCGGCGGCCGGCGATTCAATACCGAGACGCTCTCGGTCCTCTGGCGTGAGAAGAGCATCGGCGATGTCCTCGCGATGAACGTGGACCAGGCGGTCGAGTTCTTTCACGCGCACTCGCGCGTTCACCACGCCCTGAGGCTGCTGCAGGACGTCGGGCTCGGCTATCTCACTCTCGGGCAGCAGAGTCCAACGCTGTCGGGCGGCGAAGCGCAACGCATCAAGCTGGTCACCGAGCTGGCCAAGGTACGGACGGAGGCTCGGACCCCGAAGCACACGCTTTACGTGCTCGACGAGCCGACCGTCGGTCTGCACATGGCCGACGTCGAGAAGCTCATCCACGTGCTGCACCGGCTGGTGACGGCAGGCAACACCGCGGTGGTGGTCGAGCACAACCTCGATGTAATGGCGGAAGCGGATTGGATCGTGGACATGGGACCCGAGGCCGGAGACGGCGGCGGCTGCATCGTCGCGCAGGGTACGCCGGCCGAAGTGGCACGGCGCAAGCGCGAGTCCCACACCGGCCGCGCGCTGGACTCGTTTCTCAAGGATCGGCGCGCATGATCGGCGCATAATCGCCGGCCATGCCACTCCCGAGCGCCATTGCCGCCGAGCTCGTCTGCTGGAAGTGCGGCGCCTCGCTGTCCGCGCTCACGCTGCCGCTGCGTCGCCTGGAGGAGTGCCCGAAATGCCGTGCGGAGCTGCACGTCTGCCGGATGTGCGTCGATTACGACACTGGTGTCGCGAAGCACTGCCGTGAGCCCACGGCCGAGGAAGTGCGGGACAAGACGCGCGCGAGCTTCTGCGATTTCTTCAAGCCGCGTCCGGGCGCCTACCTCGCGCCCAACACCGCCGAGGTCGACCGCGCGCGCGCGCAGCTCGACAAGCTGTTCGGTAAGTAGGCTTCAGGCCTTCTTGACGCGCTCGCTGAGGCGCTCGAGCAGCCGCGAGAATGGCGTGTTCTTCTGGACCTCGACTCGCAGGTGACGCACGCCGGTGTCGCTCAAGGAGTCGCCGCCGTTGTCGATGGCCAGCTCGTTCGCGCCAAGGATCTCCAGAGTCTCCTCGAGCGTCTGCGGCGTGCGGCGCTCGCGCGCGCCGACCAGCCCCGGTTGGACCCGGGGCGTGCCTGCGCCCTTGCGGCCCGCGCGCGCCAGCGCAGGCTGCGGGGCCGGCGACACCGCTGCGGCCGCCGGCGCCTTCTGCGTGGCGCCTGGCGCCTCGTCCGAGTCGATGAGCTTGAACTCATGGTCCTCGTTCCGACGCCGCAGCCCGGCATGGACGCCGCGCGTGCGCGCAGCGCCGACGCCTGAGAACCGCTGGTTGTCTTCGGTGGCGCGCTCACGCTCCTGCGGGCTGACCGGCACCACTGCGACCGAGGTGAACTCCGAGCGCACGTAGTGGGCCACCTGCTTGGCCGAGATCGCGTCGTTGAAGAAGCCGAGACGCAGCCCGTAC
Source organism: Pseudomonadota bacterium (assembly GCA_019352035.1). Classification (GTDB taxonomy): domain Bacteria; phylum Pseudomonadota; class Gammaproteobacteria; order Steroidobacterales; family Steroidobacteraceae; genus 13-2-20CM-66-19. The sequence goes on from JABBNZ010000011.1 coordinate 62,030, forward strand.
CACTTGCGTCCTTCGCGGCTACCCTCGACGGAATAGAGCGTGTAGGCGCTGAAGATCGCAAGCGGCGGCACCTTCTCGAGCGCCACCGGCTGAACCGACCATTGCAGCTGCACCGCGAACGACACCGCCTCGTCCTGGGAGACGGCCTCCTTCAAGGCACGCAGCGTGCCGGTATCGTCGGGCTTGAGCAGTGAGATGGCCGATTCGGCCGCGGCATCGATCTGCGGCGCGGCCGGGGAGCGGGCGCCATCCGCCGCGCGGCGCGCCTCGAGATATCGCAACACCTGCGTATCGGTGAGCGAGCTGTCATCGTCACTGTCGCCGAGGCCCGCGGGAGCCGCCATCACGCGCGTGTCGCCGGTATCGTCCTCGGACGAGCCGAGCGCGGCCAGCACTTCCTTCACGTTGGAGTCGGCGAAGAGCGCGTTCCTGACCGGCGGTTGCGATGCCCGGGACGCGGACGGCTGCACCGGTTTCGCGGCCACCGCGGCTGCCGGCCTCACTTGCGCCGCTGGCGCGACCGCGGCCGTCTGCGCGGCGGGCCTTGCGGGGGCTGGTTTGGCGGCGTGCTGGGCGCCGCCCGTCGGGGCCGTGGCGCGTGATTGCTGCGGAGACGGCGCGGCCGGATGTTGCGTCGTGGCGCGAGCCGCAGCGGCTGGCGCCGCGCGGAGCGCCGAGGCAACCGCCGGAGCACGCTTCACAGGCACCTGTGGCGCTGCCTTCGCCGAATGCACGGTGACGACTGGCGCCGCTCCTGCCGTGGGCGCAGGCGCGCTCACCGGCGCTACCGCCGGTGGATGCAGCGTCGGAACCAACATCGGGACTGTGGCGGCCGCCGGCGAAGATTTTGGCGCCGGCGCGAAAGCCGCGGTCTTCTGCGGACCGACGGCGTGCCGCGCTTGCGCAGCGGCCGCTTCGGTGGCGCGGGCACGCAATTTCTTTCCGGGAGCCTCGCCCGCCCACGCTCCGGGATAGACCTCCCGCACGACGGCCAGCCACTCTTCGGCTTCCGCGAGGCTCGCGAAGAATCCCATGTGGAGGCGGAAGCGCTCGCGGCCCTCCTCGAATCGGCGGCTGACGAAGAACGTGAAGCGCTTGAGCTCGGGCAGCTCAGTCTGCGCGAGCGCCATCGGAGTCGTCGAGGAGCACAAATTGAGGACGAACGAATCGCCCTCCGCGGCAGGTGCCGCCGGATGGTCCGCTTCCGCTTTGGCGGACGCGAGATTTGCCATTGGTGTCATAAATTCCCCGGACAGTCCCTCAGCGCACTGGCGAGCGGAAGCGGCTCCATTGGGGGGAATGCGATCGGCCGCGCTGATGCGCGTCCGTGGCAGCCCCGCCGTCGTAGGAACCGTCCCTTAGACCGGTGGCTTTGCGTCCCCGCCTTTCGACGGGTTTGCCCTTGTCACGACGCTAAGTGTCGAAGCGACGCCGGATGGAGTCAAGGGCCGCAAATGTGGCGCGGCTCTCAAGTGGTACTTGTACGTATACGCCGGCCGAAGCCGGCCGCGGCCGCGGCCTCGCTTATGTTTACCGGAGCGTGTGATATGTAACGAATCCAGGGCCGCGCACCCTTCGGCCCGGGGCGGGAGACGGCTACGGCGTCGCCGGCGGCAGACAGGCGGGTCGGCGGGGCTTCAATTTCGCGAGCGCGCAAATTCCCTCATACGTGTAACGCTGCGAGCCGCGGCGGCCCGACCGCAGCGTCCCGATCATGGCGGCCGCCGCGGTCCCGACCGGCACGCCGCGATGCATCGTGCGTGGTCCGACGAGCAACGGATTGACGAGCGGCATCAGCGTCCGCTTCACCAGATCGAGCGGCCGCGTCTCGCGCGGCCAGCCGAGCACGATGCCGGGTTGCAGGATGTCGAGCGCGCCGAACCCGACTGCCGCCAACATCCGCTCGAGCTCACCCTTGGCGCGAAGAAAACCGGTCTTCGCCGCCGGGTCCGCGCCCGCCGCCGAGATCACCACGAACCGCGCCGCGCCGGCGGCCTTGGCCGCACGCGCGAACGCGAGCGTGTAGCCGAGATCGACGCGGCGAACGCAGTCCTCTTCGGCGCGCTCCCGCTCGCCGAGCCGGGCCCCGAGGCAGCAGAAGGCAACCTGACACTTCGAGCCCGCCAGCTGCCGCTCCAGATGATCGAACTGCACGATCCTGTTCGCCAGATGGGGATGCTCGCGGCCCAACGGGCGGCGGGTCACGGCAATCACCCGCGCGATTTCGGGCGCATCGACCAGAGAATCGAGCACGCGGCCGCCCACGAAACCGCTTGCGCCGGCGAGGAGTGCCACGAGGGAATCGGTGTTGGCCATGGGAGCTTATTAGCCCGGCCGGCCGGACCCGCACAAGCTCCCGTCCGCTTTACATTCCCGCGCCGTGAGACCGGTCACGGCCCATGGCGGCGTACTGTGATGTCAGGCACAGGAGGCTCCGGCCGCACATGGCGGTCGCGCGGCGCGATGCGCGTTTTCCGGATCGTCAGATCTGCTCTCTGCAACTGACCGTGATCGTGATGTTCTGTTGGCCAGGCTCGACGGTGAACTCCTGTTCCACGGCACGATAGCCGTCGCGCGTGCCGAGGACCGTGTAGGTCCCCGGTTTCAGCCGGATCTCGCGCCTGCCGAAAGTCCCGAAGACACCGATGCTCGGAATGCTCACCTGCGTCGCGTCATCGGAGATCAGATTGAGCACCACCGGCCGATCGAGCTCGGGCAGGAGACGGGTGACCTGCTCGGCCTGCGATTGCAGCAGCGGGCCGGCGGGTGTCTGCTCGCGCGCCTCCTGCAGCAGCGCCACCGCCTCATCGCGCACCGACTGCAGGGCGAGGCGATGCGGGTGCTCGATGATCTGCTGCAGCGATGCGGAGAGCTGCGCGCGCTCCTCGTCCCGCGCCTCGCCTCGCTTGGCGAAGGCCAGCGAGGGATTCTCGCTCAGCATCTGCTGATACACCGCCGCGGCCTGCCGCCAATGCTCCCGCGCCTCCAGGCTCGCGGACCGCTGGCGTAGCGTCGCCATACGGCCCGCCTGCATCGCCGCCCGCGCCCGCTGCAGCCCCTGCGTGGCCTCCGTGCCTCGGGCGCGGAACCCGAGCGCCTGTTGGAAATCCGTCTGGGCATCCGTCAGCCTGCCGGCCCCGAGCGCCGCGTAACCGGCCCCCACCGCGCGTGCGTAGCCGTCGTCTCCGAACGCCGCGTTGGCGCGCGCCAGTCCCGACTTGGCCGCGGCATTGCCGGGGTCGAGCGCCAGCGCCTGACTGAAGTCCTGCGCGGCGCGCGAATAATTCTGCACCGACTCGGCTCTGCGCGCATCGGCGAGAAGCGGCAGGACACCGCTCAGCAGACGCGCCTGCCGTGCGCCGTCGATGGCGCGGCGGCTGTTGGCATCGATGCGCCGCGCGAGCGCGAATGCCTGGGTCGCCTGCGCCTGTTGACCGGCGGCGAGAGCCGCGGCGCCTGCTTTGAGCGCCGCGGTCAGCGCCCGAGGCTGCTTCGTCGCAATACCGGCCAGGAGCTGATTCGCACGATCGAGATGCCGCAGCGCGAGCGGGATGCCGCCCGCGGCGGCTGCGCCGCTCGATTCCGCGGCCTGCATCTGCGCCGCCGAGAAATCCCCCCAGTCCCACGCCGCCGCCCCACGCGCCTCGAGGGCGGCAGCCCGATTCTCGAAGGCCGCGTGCTCGCTGTTGAATCGGGCGAGGGCCGCGGGGTCGGGCTGGGGTTTCGGGGCCGTGGCGGCCGGCGCCGGCGGAGCCGCCGGCTTCGCTGCGGCCTGCGCCGACGGACGGGCCGCTTCGAGCGAAGTGGTCGGCGCGAAGCGCGCCAACAGAGACTGCAGGCCTGCGAGATCCCGGGGAGGCAGCCAGAAAAGCGCAGCCGCGGTGGCGGCGCAGATGAGCACCGCGCCGCAGAGCAATCCCGAAACGAGATAAGGCCAATGGCGAGCGCGGCCGCCGCCGGCCCGCGCGAACGCCGGGCGGCGCGTCGGCGGCGGTACCGCCCGGAGCCGCGGCTCGGCAACGCCGCCGAGATCGAAGGGATCGCCCGGCGGCACCGGCTCGAGCGGCACGGCGGTGCCCCATGTCGGCGGCGGCACGGACTGCGGCCGTTGCGTCGCAGGAGCTTCGGGCCGAGGCGTCGCGTGAATGCCGGCCGCGGGACGCATCGCCGCCGCCTCTTCTCCAGGGGACGCGGCCTCCGGTTTGACGGGACGCGGCTTGAATTGCACCGCCGCAGGCTCCGCATGCGACGGCCTCGCAGGGGAGTCGAGCCGGATTGGCGCCGGTGCGGGCGGCGGCACCGGCTGCGCAACACGGCGCGGCTCGCCCGGGGACACTCGCGCTTGGCCGTGCACGGCCCGATCGGCCCCGCGCGCCGACGGCATCGCCGCGGGCGGCGTCACTGCGGCCGGCATCACTGCGGGCGGCGGTACCGGGGGCTGCGGTGCTGGGGGCTTCGGCACTGCTGCGGCTGACGGCGCAGCCGCCTCCCGGCCGGAAGGCTGGGCTTTCCGTGCCTGCCCGCTCCCCGCCTCGTCCGCCTCCACGCCCTCCGGCGCGAAAGACAGCGTCGCGTTGAGTGTCGCATCGAGCTCGTCCATGACCTGCTGCATGGACGCCGGACGCTCCTTGGCGCGCTTGGCGAGCATGCGCATCACCAGCTCGCCGAGCTCCGGCGGAATCTGGCGCGTGGGGACGAGCTCCGGAACCGGCTGAAACTGGGCGCGCTCTAGATCGAAGTTGGGATAGTACGGCGGATGGCCCGACAGCAGCTCGTACGCGAGCGCCCCGAGGCTGTAGATGTCATCGGCCGCGCTCGGCGGCTCGCCGCGAAGCTGCTCGGGGCTGGCGGAAAAAGGCGAATGTCCCGAGGCACACGCCTCCGCCGCGCCGCTGCCCGCGGCGGGCAGCACGGCCGCGATGCCGAAGTCGGCGAGCTTCACCCTTCCGCGGCTGTCGAGCAGGACGTTCCCGGGCTTGAGGTCCCGATGCACGACACCGCGCGCGTGCGCGTACTCGAGGGCCTCGGCAGCCTCGAGGAGCGCCGGCACGATCTCCAGGTATCCGCCGCCTCGCAGCCGGCGCAGATCGCCGCCCGCGGCAAGCTCCATGGGCAGCACCACGGCATCCCCGCATCGCTCCGGCGGGAGGACCTGAAGGATCCCGGGATGCTGCAGGCGGCCGGAGATGGCGTGCTCGCGCTCCAACGCGGTCCACGCGGCCGGATTGCGGGCGGCCGACGGAGCAAGGACCTTGAGAGCGATGTCGACGCCGCGCGACTCGTCATGCGCTTTCCATACCTCGCCCTGTCCTCCGGTACCGATACGCTCGATCAGAGTGTAGTGGCCGAGCGTAGTCGGCCGAGCGGTTGCACGAACCTGTGGCATGACCTCCACCTTAGCTGGTCTCTCGCGCGATCTCTCACGCTATCCTACTCAGACGCACGCGCGAGTCAGCAGTGCCATGGCTGTTCCTTTTTTCCGGCACGTTTCCGGCATGCGTCGCCGATCGCGGACAACTTCCCGCAAGCGCCCGACGGGCCGCTCGCGTTATTGGCCAGCGCCCCAGGAAACCCACTCGCAAGGCTCAGTCCACCGGTGCGTCTTGTTCGTGGCCTGAAGAGCAAGCTTTGGCCAATCGACAGCAAGATTCCTGCCCGGCCGCGCTAGAGGTCGAGCGTGAGCTGCGGGCCCGAGCGGTTGAGCCGGGGCGGCCGGAAGAGGCCGGTGTCCGCTGGCGGGGGCCGCCCTTTCCCGAGGCCCAGGCGACGGCAGGCGATCTGAAAACGGCTTCGCAACAGCTCCGCCAGCGGTCCGGTGCCGCGCATGCGGGTGCCGAAGCTCGGGTCGTAGTCCTTCCCCCCGCGCATCTGCCGCACGAGCGACATCACATGATCGGCTCGATCCGGATAGTGCGCCGCGAGCCACTCGCGAAACAGATCCTTCACCTCGTGAGGCAGCCGCAGCAGCACGTAGCCGGCCCATCGCGCGCCCGCCGCGGCGCAGGCCTCCAGGATCGCCTCCATCTCATGATCGGTCAGCGCCGGAATGACCGGCGCCACCATCACGCCCGTCGGGACACCGGCCTCGTTCAATCTCCTCACCGCCTCCAGCCTGGCGCGCGGCGATGCGGCCTGCGGCTCCATCACGCGCTTCAGATCCGCATCCAGCGTCGTGATGCTGACACCCACCCCGGCGAGCCCGTCCCGCGCCAGATCGCCCAGCAGATCCAGATCGCGCAGCACGAGCGCGCTCTTGGTGATGATCGTCACCGGATGCCGGCAGCGGGTCAGCACCTCGAGGATCTCGCGCGTCACCCGCATCCGCCGCTCGATCGGTTGATAAGGATCGGTGTTGGCACCCAACGTGATCGGCTTGCAGACATAGCCCGGCTTCGCCAGCTCCGCCTCCAACACCCTGCCCGCATCCTCTTTGTAGAATAGTCTTGTCTCGAAATCCAATCCCGCGGATAGCCCAACATAACCATGACTCGGACGGGCGTAACAATAGGGGCACGAATGGCTGCATCCGCGATAGGGATTGATCGATTGCTCGAACGGGATATCGGGTGAATCGTTGCGCGCGATCACCGAGCGCGCGCGGTCCGGCTCGATCGAGGTCGGGATGAAGTCGGGGACCTCCTCCTGGTACCAGCCGTCGTCGACGGCTTCACGCCGGCGGCTCTCGAACCGGCCGGTGGGGTTGGAGAGCGCGCCGCGGCCTTTGAGCGGCGGATTCCTTTGGCGCTGAGGATCCATGCTCTGACTGTACATCCATACAGGCAGGCGGTAAAGCGCCGCGCGCCGGACCATAATGAGCAAAGATGCGGGCCCGATCCCGCGGGGAGCGGAAATGAGCGAAGCAGGAGAGCCGGCGAGCCGCGGCGGGCCCGGCACGAAAGACGAGCGCAACCTCGCAATGTTCGCGCACCTGTCCGCCTTTGCCGGGCTGCTCTTCCCGGCCGGCGGCAATGTCATCGCACCGCTGATCGTCTGGCTGACCCAACGGGAGAAGTCCGCGTTCGTCGCCGATCAGTCACTGGAGGCGCTCAATTTCAATATCACCGTCCTCCTGGCGGCGATCGTCTGCGCATTTCTCTTCATCGTCGGGATCGGCGTGCTGCTCGGCCTGATCCTTGGCGCCGTATGGCTCGTCGGCACCATCCTGGGAGCGATACGGGCATCCGAAGGGCAGCGGTTCCGTCACCGCTTCACGCTGCGACTGGTGCACTGAGCGGCCTGCACGCACCAGCCGCGGGCGCCGAGCGCGCCGCAATGCGCCATAATGGTGCGTTGGCGCTCCCGGTTGCCGCGCAGGGCTGCTGGAAACCCAGGCGCTTGCACGTATTCCCCCGCGTGGCACGAAAGCTGCAAAATCGCACCTGCCGCGAACTCGGCAGCCGGCCACGCACAGACAAAGCACAGACACTCGACGGAGAGCTCGCACATGAAACTGGTTACCGCCATCATCAAACCGTTCAAGCTCGACGACGTGCGCGCTGCGCTGTCCGACATCGGCGTCTCCGGAATGACGGTGACTGAGGTCAAGGGGTTCGGACGCCAGCGCGGGCATACGGAGTTGTATCGCGGCGCGGAATACGTGGTGGACTTCGTCCCGAAGACGCGGATCGAGGTGGCGGTGCGCGCCGATCTGGTCGATCAGGTCGTGGAGGCCATGCTGAAGTCGGCCAAGACCGGCAAGGTGGGCGACGGCAAGATCTTCATCACCGACATCCAGCGCGTCATCCGCATCCGCACGGGTGAGACGGACGACGCGGCTCTTTGATGATTTGGCGCAAAGTCGGCATCCTGCCGCTTTGCGCAGCCAGCCCATTCACCACATATGATCTCGCGGGCCAGGGACGGCCCTGGCCCGCGCATTCACTTGCTTTCGCGCGGCGCCAGAGGTGAGGGCCCGGGGACGGCCCTGGCCCGCGCATTCACTTGCTTTCGCACGGCGCCAGGAGTTGGGCCGGGGGGAGCCGACAGCGGCAGACCCTGAGCCGCGTCGTGACTTGGTTGCGCAGCGGTGCGAGACTTGGCGAATGGCGAAGGCGATTCGGTTTTATGAGCACGGCGGGCCTGAGGTTCTGAAGGTCGAGGAGCTCGAGCCCGGCCGGCCGGAGCCGGGCGAGGCGCAGGTGCGTCACACCGCGATCGGGCTCAATTACATCGATGTCTATGACCGGACGGGGCTCTACCCCGTAGAGCTGCCGAGCGGCTTGGGCCGGGAGGCGGCGGGGGTCATCACGGCGCTCGGCCGCAGGGTGCGGGGGTTCAAGGTAGGCGACCGCGTCGCCTACGTGCACTCGCGGCCCGGCGCGTACTGCGAGATCCGCAACGTGCCGGCGGATCGGCTGGTGAAGGTACCCCGGGGCATCTCCGACGAGGAGGCGGCCGCGCTGATGCTCAAGGGCCTGACCGCGCATTTCCTGCTGCGCCGTACCTATCGCGTGGCTCGGGGCGAGGCCATCCTCGTGCACGCAGCAGCGGGGGGAGTGGGACTGCTGCTCTGCCAGTGGGCCAAGGCGCTCGGGGCAAAGGTCATCGGCGTGGTCGGCAGCGATGCGAAGGCGGAGTTGGCGCGCCGCAACGGCTGCAAGCACGTGTTGGTCCTCGGCCGCGAAGCCCTGCCGGCGGAAGTCAGGAAGCTCACCAAGGGCGAGGGCGTGGCCGTGGTCTACGACTCCGTCGGCAAGGATACGTTCACGGACTCTCTCGATTGCCTGCGTCCGCTCGGCATGATGGTGACCTACGGCAATGCGTCGGGCCCCCCTCCGGCCGTGAGCCCGCTCGAGCTCGGCAGGCGGGGCTCGCTCTTCCTGACACGCCCCACGCTCTTCAACTACATCGCCACTCGGCAGTCACTGGATGCGGCGGCGCGTGAACTCTTTGCAGCGGTGAAAAGCCGCGCCGTACGCGTCAGGATCGGGCAGCGATATGCGCTGACGGATGCGTCCGAAGCGCACCGGGATCTCGAGGCTCGCCGCACCACCGGTTCCACGGTGCTGATCCCTTGACATGAAGCGCTGGATCCGGGCTTTGCGCTGCGCAGTCCTTAGCTCTGCGCAAAGCTCCGGCGTGTCCATCCATGGCTGCCCGTGCGAGGCAGGCGTCGCGCCCTGCCCGGACCCGCGCAGCTTTGGGCCACTGGCCCGCGAGCCCCATCGAGTCACACGGCTGGCCGCTCACAGAATCGCCGGGAGCGATTTTGGACAGCGTTAGCCGGTCCCGGAGGGACGAGGCCCAGGATGGGCCGAGCTACGCGCCGCGGGCGACTTTTGGGCCAATGGGCAAACTTACGATGAAGCGAGCCCCGCGGCCCTCGCCTTCGCTTTGAGCCTCGACCGTACCGGAGTGCAGCTCCACCAGGTGGTGCACGATCGCGAGGCCGAGCCCCAGGCCGCCGTGACGGCGGCTGATCGAGCCGTCCTCCTGCCGGAACCGGTCGAACACGTGCGGCAGGAATTCGGGCCTGATCCCCTGGCCGGTGTCCGCGACGCAGATCTGCACCCGGTCGGCGCTCATCGCGAGCTCCACGTCGATCCGCCCGCCCGGCGCCGTGAACTTGACGGCGTTGGACAGCAGATTGCAGACGACCTGCTGCAGGCGCGCGAAGTCACCCCGGATCAACTCGGTGACCTCCCCCAGCACCGGCACGATTTTGACTTCCTTGGCCCGGGCCGCAGGCTGCATCGTGGCAATCGCCCCCTCGACGATGCGCCGCGGCTGCACGTCGCCCAGCTCGAGGGCGATCTTGCCGGTCACGATGCGCGAGACATCGAGCAGGTCCTCGATGAGCCGCTTCTGCGCGCGGGCATTGCGCTCGATCGTCTCGAGCGCCCGCGCCTGCGTCGCCTCGTCCAGCCGGCGGGTGCGCAGCAGCGTGATCCATCCGAAGATCGCGTTGAGGGGAGTCCGCAGCTCGTGCGACATGGTGGCCAGGAACTCATCCTTCAGGCGGCTGAGCTCCTCCGCCTGCCCGCGCAGCACCCGCTCGCGCGCGAGCAGCTCCTCCCGCTCGTTCTCGGCGCGCAGGCGCTCGTCGATCTCGGCCCGCAGCCGCTCATTGCTCTGCAGCAGCTCGACGGTGCGCGCGGCGACCCGCGACTCCAGTTCCTGGTTCGCGCGGGCGAGCGCCGCCCGGGTCCGGAACAGATCCAGGAAGGCCTCGACCTTCGCCCGCACGACGGGCGCTACTACAGGCACCTGGATGTAATCCACGACGCCGAGCTCGTAGCCGCGTACGCTCTGAACGTCATCGGCGTACGCGGTCATCAGGATGATGGGCGTGTGGCGCGCGTTGCGGTGTTGGCGCAGGAGCTCCGCAGTCTCGAGCCCGTCCATCCGCGGCATGTTGACATCGAGCAGGATGACGGCGAATTCCCCCTCGAGCACGCGCCTGAGCGCCTCCTCGCCGGAGCCGGCCATGACCACCTCGGCCTCGATGCCCTCGAGGATCGCGCCGTACGCCAGGCGCTTCTCGGGCAGGTCATCGACGATCAGGATCCGCGGGCGCGGCGATGCCGCGGCGGCTGGCGCTGCGCCCCGCCCCGGGGCCGGATCGCTGACGGGTGACATGGCCGGTCCCTGCGCGGCCCGATCAGCGCACGACGCGCAGCTGGCGCGCGTTGCGCCCGATTCCGAGGGCACCGCTGCGGACCACTTCGAGGAGCTCCGCGCTGCGGGCGAGATCGGCCGTGAAGCTGTCGATCTCCGCCTCGCTTGCCGTGAGCTCCACGATGAATCCGTCCGGCGCCGGATCGAGCACCCGGCCGCCCGTGCGCACGACGTATCCGCGAATGGCATCGGTGTCCGACGGCCGGACCCGCAGCTTCAGCAGGATCAGCTCGCGCTCGAGGTGCTCGCCGGTCGTCATGTCCTCCACGTTGACCACGTCCACGAGCTTGTTCAGCTGGTTGACGATCTGTTGGATGACCGCATCCGAGCCGGTCGTGACCAGGGTGAGGCGCGAGACGGTGGGATCGTCCGTAGGCGCGACGGAAAGCGACTCGATGTTGTAGCCGCGTGTGGAAAAGAGCCCGGCGACCCGGCTGAGGGCGCCTGCTTCGTTCTGCAGCAGAATGGCGATGATATGACGCATGAGACTTCGGAGGTGCGGGACACCCGGCAGAATAAAGGATCGGGCGGGCGGCGTCGAAGCCGCCGGAATCCGCCGTCTTTCGTGCGGGGAACCGACCTGCTAGTCTCCGGAGTCCGCCACCCGCGCGATCGAGCGCCGATTTCGAGAGCTCCGCATGAGCGACACCGTCATCCAGCCCCGCCCGAGCGGGCATCCGCTCACAGGCCAGACCATGTCCGGGGCCCGGATGATCGTGCAGGTGCTGGCCGATGAGGGCGTCGAGGCCATCTTCGGCTACAGCGGAGGGGCCATTCTTCCGACGTACGACGCCGTATTCCTCTACAACGAGGAGCAGCAGCGCAGCGGTGGCACGCAGATTCCGTTGATCGTGCCCGCGAACGAGCAGGGGGCCGGCTTCATGGCCGCCGGGTTCGCGCGCGCGACGGGCCGGGTGGGTGTCTGCCTCGTGACCTCCGGGCCGGGCGCCACCAATACCGTCACGCCGATCCGCGACTGCATGGCGGATTCGGTGCCGATCGTGGTGATCTGCGGCCAGGTCGCGCGGGCCTCGATCGGTACCGATGCCTTCCAGGAGGCGCCGGTCGCGGCCCTGATGGGCTCGGTCGCCAAGCATGTCTTCCTGGTCACCGACCCGGAGCGGCTCGAGGCGACGGTCCGCTCGGCTTTCGAGCTGGCGCGCACCGGGCGGCCCGGGCCGGTGGTCATCGACATTCCGAAGGACGTGCAGAACTGGGAAGGGGTATTTCGCGGCGCCGGCACCCTGTCCCTGCCCGGCTACCGCCGCCGCATGAAGGAGCTGGCCGATCACGTCGTGGAGCCGCGGGATGCCGAGCGGTTCTTCGAGATGCTCGGGGAGGCGCGCCGCCCGCTCATCTATGCGGGCGGCGGGGTGATCAATGCCGACGCGGCCGGCGCGCTCACGGACTTCGCCACCACTTTCGACATCCCCGTCGTGACGACGCTGATGGGCATCGGCTCGCTCGACACGACGCATCGGCTGTCCATGCGGATGCTCGGGATGCACGGCGCCGCGTTCGCCAATTACGCCGTCGATGACTGCGACTTCCTCATCGCGGCCGGATCGAGGTTCGACGACAGAGTGGCCGGCGTGCCGGCGAAGTTCGCGCGCGGCGCGAAGCGGATCGCCCACCTCGACATCGATCGCGCGGAAATCAACAAGGTGAAGCGGGTGCAGTGGAGCCACGTCGGGCTCCTCGCCGAGGCGCTGAGCGCGCTGGCGGAGCACGGCCGCCGCTGCGGGTTCAGGCGCGACTATGGGGAATGGCACGCGGCGCTCGCGGATCTGAAGCGCATCCACGCCATGGGCTACGACCGCGAGAGCCGGCTGATCCAGCCGTACTACGTGATCGAGGAGATCAACAGGCACACCCGCGGTGAGGCGATCATCACCACCGGTGTGGGCCAGCACCAGATGTGGGCGGCGCAGTACTGCGATTTCCGCCGCCCGCGCCTCTGGCTGACCTCGGGAAGCATGGGGACGATGGGATTCGGTCTCCCGGCGGCCATCGGCGCGCAGCTCGCGCACCCGCGGCGGCTGGTGGTGGACATCGACGGGGACTCGAGCATCCGCATGAACATCGGGGAGCTCGAGACCGTGACGACCTACGACCTGCCCATCAAGGTCGTGGTGCTCAACAATTTCGGCGACGGCATGGTCAAGCAGTGGCAGAAGCTCTTCTTCAAGGGGCGCCTGTCGGCCAGCGACAAATCCCTGCACAAGAAGGACTTCATCCGCACCGCCCAGGCCGACGGCTTCCGCTACGCGGTACGGCTCGACCGCAAGGAAGACGTGCCGCGCGTCGTCGAGGAGTTCATCCGCTTCGAGGGACCGGCCTTCCTCGAGGTCATGATCGATCCGGATGCGGGCGTCTACCCGATGGTGGGCCCTGGCCAGAGCTACGAGGAGATGATCACCGGCGAGTTCATCGCCTCGCGTTACAAGGTGGACATCAAGGCGCCGGGCCCGTCGGAAATGTTTTGAGGAAATGCCCGTGAAGTACCTGCACACCATGGTTCGGGTGACCGATCTCGATGCCTCCCTGCGCTTCTATCGCGACGCCCTCGGCCTCGTGGAGCTGCGGCGCAACGACTACCCCCAGGGACGCTACACGCTGGTGTTCCTGGCCGCGCCCGGCGATGAGTCGGCACAGATCGAGCTGACGTACAACTGGGACCCTGAGACCTACACCGGCGGCCGCAACTTCGGGCATCTTGCCTATGCGGTGGACGACATCTACGCCACCTGCGCCCGCCTGAGAGACCACGGCGTCACGATCAACCGGCCGCCGCGGGACGGACGGATGGCGTTCGTGCGCTCGCCCGATCAAGTCTCGATCGAGCTGCTGCAGCGCGGAGCGGCGCTGGCGCCGGCGGAGCCGTGGCTGTCCATGCCGAACACCGGAGCCTGGTAGCCCGCGGGGCTCGTTCGCGCGGCGCCGCAATGGCGTACGCGTGAGAAGGGCGACGCTGGAGCGGGTGCAGCTCTCCGTCTGCCGTTTCCAAGATGAAGCGCTGGATCCGGGCTCCTGCCCGAGCCAGCGCGCCTCGGGCAAAAAGCGCGGTCTTTTGCCCGAGGCGCCGCCACCTGCGGCGGCGGGACACCTCCGTGTGCCTGTCTCACGCTCGTACCGCTTCATGATTCGGGGTGGACATGCGTCCATGGGAACTCGGATGAGCCCGCCCGGGAGCGCTTCCGAGCCACTCTCGTGCGCCGTGGGCGCACCCGCCTGACCGTCTGCGCCCATCTGGCCTACGATGCCCGGCGCGTGGCCGCTTTCGAGGGAGATTCCCTCGCGTTGCACCCTGCATGAGCTGTGGCGCTTCGCAGACATGGAACTGCAACGCACATGAGCGCACAATGTAGGGAGTTGGAAATCGACGCCGCTCGTCAAGAAGAGGCAACCTCACATGAGCAACGCTGAGATCAGGGGGCGATTCGTCTGGCACGAGCTGATGACGACCGATCCGCAGGCCGCCGTCGCCTTCTACTCCAAGGTTCTCCCGTGGAAGACCCAGTCTTCCGGCATGCCCGACTACACCCTGTGGGTCTCGGGCAAGACGATGACCGCCGGACTCATGGCCCAGCCGGAACCGGCGCGCCAGGCCGGCGCCCCGCCGAGCTGGCTGGTGTACATCGGCACGCCCGATGTCGATGGCACCGCGGCGGCGGCGCAGAGCCTGGGCGGCAAGGTGCTGAAAGCCCCCGGCGACATTCCCAACGTGGGGCGCTTCGCCGTGCTGGCCGACCCGCAGGGCGCCGCCTTTGCGGTCTTCACGCCGAACCCCATGCCTGCAGGCGCCAGTCCCCCGAGCGATTTCTCCTGGCACGAGCTCGCTACCCGCGATCAGCAGGGCGCGCTCGAGTTTTACACGGAGCTCTTCGGCTGGAGCCCCGGACCCGCTCATGACATGGGTGCCGTGGGCACCTACCAGCTCATCGAGCACGGCGGCGCGCAGATCGGCGGGATATACAAGGTGATGGATGCTTCCAAGCCTCCGCACTGGCTGACTTACATCGAGGTCGGCAGCGTGGATCGCGCGGCCGCCGCGGCGAAGGCGGCCGGCGGGCGGGTAGTGCAGGGGCCGATGGCAGTGCCCGGCGGCAGCCGCATCGCCCAGATACTGGATCCGCAGGGTGGCGCCTTCGCCGTTCACGAGCCGGCCCGGCAAGCTGCCGAGGCGAGCATCCCGTCGAAAAAGCCGGCCGCCGGCAAGCGCAAGGCGGCGCCGGTGAAGCGTCGTCCCGCCGCAGGGAAGAAGAGCCCGGCCAAGCGAGCCGCCGCCCGGAAAGCACCGCCCCGGCCGGCCACGTCCCGGGTCCGACCGGGCCTGCGAGCCGCCGCCAAGGCGAAGAAGCGGCCGGCGGCCTCCCATCGCGCCGCGCGCAAATCCCCTGCCAGAAAGGCGGCCGCGAAGCGCGCCCCGGCGCGCAAAGCCGCTAAGAAAAAGGCCGCCAAGCGGCCGGCGCGCAAGTCCGCCCGACGCCGATAGCGGTATTCTCTGCGGGAGCCCGCCGCGAAGCCGGCGGGCTCGCCTCAGAGCTTGATCAATGGTTGCCCGAAGTTCTCGCCGCGCATCGCCTTGATGAGGTGGGCGGGCGCGCTCTCGATCCCTTCCGCCACATCTTCCAGACACACCAGCCGGTCCGCGCCGTACCAGGCGATCGCATCCTTCAGGAACTCGCCGCGGCGGTGCTCATAAGCGCCGAGGCTCAACCGCAGCGCGGTGACCTCTCCCGGCGCGTAGCCCGCGCGCCGCAACAATTCGGCAGGATCGTCCTGGCGGACGCTGTTGAGAATGACGCGGCCGCCCGGAGCGATGTGTCGGCCCGAGAGCACGGCATCGAGCAATTCGCCGCCGGAATTGTCGAAGTGGACGTCGAATCCCCGCGGAGCGAGCTGCCGCAGGCGGCTGCCCAGATCCTCTTCGCGAGAGTTGACACACGCGGAGAACCGCGCGTGCCGGACCGCCCATTCGCACTCCTCGCGCGAGCCCGCGATGCCGATCGCCCGTGCGCCCTTGATCCGCGCCACCTGGCCGCCCATCGCACCGGCCACGTTCGCCGCGGCGGATATCAGCACGGTCTCCCCCGAGGAGAGCCCCGCCAGATCGAGCAGTCCGAAGTAGGCCGCCATCCCCGCGGGACCGAGGAGGCCCAGCGCCGTCGATGCCGGCGACTGCCCGGGATGGAGCACGCAGGCCTGCTGACCGTCGGTGACACAGAGCTCCCGCATGCCGCACTCGAGCACCACGAGTTGCCCGGCCGCGAAGACATCGTGCCGGGACTCCAGCACCTCGCAGACGCCCAATGCCGGGACGACCTCGCCCGGCTGCAGGCCTGCGCTCGAGCCTCCCGCCGCTGCGCCTGGCGGCGCACAGGTGAACGGATCGACTGCCAGCCAGCGCGCGCGGCAAAGAATGCCGCCGTTGGCCAGGCGGGGCACTTCGCCCGGTACCACCTCGAAATCCTCCGCGGTCACCGGGGTCCGCCTGATCCTGACTTCGAGGTTGCGCATGGGTCCGCCTCTTTAAGTATGAAGTGCTGGATCCGAGCCCCTGCCCGGCCCCGCCGTACCTGGCAAAAAGCGCGGTTCTTGCCGGAGACTCGGCCACCTGCGGCGGCCGGGCACGTCCCCGTGCCTGAGTCACTGTGTCGTGTCGCTTCTGGCTCGGACAGGAACTGCACCGGAGAGCGCTTCGCTCAAATAGCTTAAACCCGAACCGCCGCTGCGGCACAATCGCGCCTGTCACCATGCCCAAAGCATCCCCCTCCCGCCCGGCGGCCACCGCCCCTCTGAGACCCGGCAGCGCGAAATCAGACGCGCCAGGAAACCCGCGCGTCCGTCGCGGCTATTTCGAGTGCCGTTACGGCCAGCTGCATGTCCACAATGCGATACCGTCGGGCGGCGGTTTCGAGGAGGGCACGCCCCTTCTCTGCCTGCATTCGAGCCCGCTCTCCGGGCGAATGTTCGAGCGCTTCCTCGCGGTTGCGGGGGTGGGGCGCTCCATTTTCGCCCCCGACCTGCCCGGATTCGGGGATTCCGACGCGCCGCCCGCGCCTGCCGGCATCGCCGAGCATGCGGCGGCGATCGGTGATTTTCTCGACACGATGCGACTGCGTCAGATCGACCTGCTCGGCCATCGCTTCGGGGCGCTCGTTGCCGCCGAGCTTGCGGCGACGCGGCCGGCGCAGGTGCGGCGCCTGGTGCTGGTCTCGCCTCCGCCAGGCGCGCAGCCCGCAGAGCCCCCGCCTCCAACCCCGGACGGCGGCCACTTGCTCGAAGAGTGGCGACGGGCGGCAGACTATTGCGGAGCGGGCGCTGCGCCGGAAGTGGTGACCGCCGCGCTGGCTGAGCGCTTGCGCAACGGCGCTCAGGCCGCCGCGGCCGCAGCGGCGGCGCGCAACTATCCCTTGGTGCCGCGACTGGCACAGATTTCCGTGCCGCTCCTGGTGCTACATCTGCGCGAGGATGTCGGATCCGACGGAGGACAGCCGCGTCAGGTGCCCGCGCGTGCGCGACTCATCGAGCTGTCGGAGCGCGGCGCCTCGCTCTTCGAGACGGCGCCCGAGGCTGCGGCCCAGGCTGTGGAAGCCTTCCTGCGTTAGTTAGCCTGGGGAGCGGCCCCGAGCCGCTTACAGGTGACCGCCCCTTTGGGCGGCGCCCCGCCTGGCGCGGGATTTCGCTAAGCTGGCGGCATGGCCAGTCCCTACATCGAGCGGATCCTCAAGGCGCGCGTCTATGACGTCGCGATCGAGTCGCCCCTGGAGGAGGCGCCCCGCCTCTCGCGCCGACTCGGCAACCAGGTGCTCCTCAAGCGCGAGGACCTGCAGCCGGTGTTCTCGTTCAAGCTGCGCGGCGCCTATAACCGCATCGCGCATCTGTCGGATGCGGCGGCGAAGCGCGGCGTAGTCTGCGCGTCGGCCGGCAATCACGCGCAGGGTGTGGCGCTGGCGGCCCGGCGCCGCGGTATTGCAGCGGCAATCGTGATGCCCCGCACCACCCCGCGCATCAAGGTGCAGGCGGTGATCGATCTCGGCGGCGAGGTCTTGCTGCACGGGGACGACTACGACTCGGCGCTCGATCGGGCGCTCGAGCTCGCGCGCGAGCGCAGCCTGGTGTTCGTACATCCGTTCGACGATCCGGACGTCATCGCGGGCCAGGGCACGATCGGCGTGGAGCTGCTGCGGCAGACCGGCGGCAACCTCGATGCGATCTTCGTGCCCGTGGGCGGCGGCGGCCTCATCGCCGGCATCGCGGTGTACGTGAAATACCTGTATCCCCACATCCGCATCATCGGGGTGGAGCCCGAGGATGCCGCCGGCATGTACGAGTCGCTGAAAGCCGGGCGGCGCGTCACGCTCGACCGGGTCGGCATCTTCGCCGACGGCGTCGCGGTGAGACGCGTGGGAGAGGAAACCTTCTCGCTGTGCCGCAGTCTCGTCGACGAGATCGTGCTGCTCGACACGGACGAGATCTGCGCCGCCATTCAGGACGTGTTCGAAGACACCCGCTCCATCGTGGAGCCCGCCGGCGCGCTGGCGGTGGCGGGGCTGAAGAAGCTCGTCGCCCGCGAGGGCTGGCGCGACAAGCGCCTCGCGGCGATCAACAGCGGCGCCAACATCAACTTCGACCGGCTGCGGCATGTGGCCGAGCGCGCCGACCTGGGCGGCGAGCGCGAGGCGCTGCTCGCGGTCACCATCCCGGAGCGGCCGGGCAGCTTCCTGCGATTCTGCGAGGTGCTGGGCAACCGCAACGTCACGGAATTCAACTACCGTTACGAGAGCGCGCAGGCCGCGCAGATCTTCGTCAGTTTCGGACTGGCCCAGGGCCGCGCGGAGAAGGATGCCGTGGCGCAAGCACTACGCGAGGCCGGCTACACGGTCACCGACATGACCGACAACGAGATGGCGAAGCTGCACGTGCGGTACATGGTCGGCGGCCGCGCCCGCGGCATCCGCGACGAGGTGCTCTACCGCTTCGAGTTTCCGGAGCGTCCCGGCGCGCTGCTCAAGTTCCTGCAGGCGGTCGGCGGCCGCTGGAACATCAGCCTCTTCCACTACCGCAACCACGGCTCCGACTACGGCCGCGTGCTGGCCGGCATCCAGGTCCCCACGGCCGAGCGCCCGGACTTTCTGCAGCACCTGAACGATCTGCACTACGCCTACGCGGAGGAAACGGACAATCCGGCCTACCGGATGTTCCTGGGAGCGTGACCCAGTCCGAAGCTCGCTGCGCCTGACGGAGCTCGACATATCCGCGCAGGAGCTGGGCGAGCCGGTGCGGCGTGAAGGGCCTCCCGGTCTGCGTGAGCAAGACCGTCGCGAAGAAGTCGGCACCGCCTCGATCTTGTTAGCCTTCTCCTCGAGATCTCTCAGGCGTCCATGATCACGAGCCGCTCAACTCAATAAGATCAGCAGATCCTTCGCCTCCACCTGTTGCCCCGGGCTCACCAGCACTTCCGCCACCTCGCCGTCGGCCTCCGCGCGCACCGCGGTTTCCATCTTCATCGCCTCCAGCGTGGCGAGCAGATCGCCGCGCGCGACCTTGCGGCCCACCGCAACGGCGACCGTCGCGATGGTTCCCGGCATCGGCGCGCCCACGTGCCTTGGATTTCCGGGCTCCGCCTTGCGCTGCGGCGGGCGCTTGGCGACCTGGCTGCGGTCGGGTACGCGCACGGAGCGCGGCTGGCCGTTCAACTCGAAGAACACGGTCCGGGTGCCGTCTTCGTGCGGGTCGCTGGAAGTCACGTAGCGCACGATGAGCGTCTTCCCTCGCTCCAGCTCGACGGTCACCTCCTGCCCCGGCTCCATGCCGTAGAAGAACACCGTGCTCGGCAGGATGCCGACGTCTCCGTACTGCGCGCGCTCCGCGGCGTAATCGAGCCAGACACGCGGATACATCAGGTACGAGGCCAGGTCGTCATCCGTGACGGGACGCGACAGCTTCTGCTGGATCTTGGCTCGCTCGGCGTCGAGATCGACCGGCGGCAGCTGCGCGCCGGGGCGCCGGGTGAGCGGCGCTGCGCCCTTCAGGACCTTGCGCTGCAGGGCCTCCGGAAAGCCGCCGTAAGGCTGGCCGAGATCGCCGCGGAAGAGCTGCACCACGGATTCCGGGAACGGCACGTCGATCTGCGGATCCAGCACCTGCTTCGGCGTCAGGCCGCTCGTCAACATGAGGAGCGCCATATCGCCGACGACCTTGGACGTCGGAGTGACCTTGACGATGTCTCCAAACATCTCGTTGACGTCCGCATACGCCTGCGCGACGTCCGGCCAGTGGGCATTGTCGATACCGAGTGAGCGGGCCTGCTCGCGCAGGTTGGTGTACTGACCGCCCGGCATGCCATGCACATAGACCTCCGACGTGCCGGAGCGGATGTCGCTCTCGAATGCGGCGTAGAGCCTGCGCACCTGCTCCCAGTAGGAGGACAGCAGCCGCAGCTTCGCCGGATCGACGCCGCAATCGCGCGGGCCATGGCGCAGCGCCTCGACGATCGAGCCCAAGTTGGGCTGGGATGTCAGGCCGCTCATGGCATCGATGGCGCCGTCCACCGCATCGGCGCCGGCCTCGATGGCGGCGAGGACGCTGGCGGCGGCAATGCCGCTCGTGTCATGGGTGTGGAAGTGGACCGGAAGGCCGATCTCCTCCTTCAGCGCCTTCACCAGCGTGTAGGCGGCGCGCGGACGGCACAACCCCGCCATGTCCTTGATGCCGAGCACGTGTGTACCGGCGGCCTTCAGCTCGCGCGCGAGCTTCAGGTAGTAATCGAGCGTGTACTTCTTTTCGCGCGGGTCGCTGAGGTTGCCCGTGTAGCAGATCGCAGCCTCGCAGAGCTTGCCGGACTCGAGCACCGCCTCGATCGGCATGCGCATGTTCTCGACCCAGTTGAGCGAGTCGAAGATGCGGAACACGTCGATGCCGCGCTCCGCCGCCCGCGCAATGAAGAACCGCACGACGTTGTCGGGGTAGTTGGCATAACCGACGGCGTTCGCCGACCGCAGGAGCATCTGCAGCAGCACATTCGGCACCCGCTCGCGCAGCAGG
Source organism: Pseudomonadota bacterium (assembly GCA_019352035.1). GTDB lineage: Bacteria > Pseudomonadota > Gammaproteobacteria > Steroidobacterales > Steroidobacteraceae > 13-2-20CM-66-19. Next base: position 82,697 of record JABBNZ010000011.1, read on the forward strand.
GTCAGCCTGTGCCAGGGGTCTTCCTTCAGGAACCGCATCGCCACATCGAACGTGGCGCCCCCCCAGCACTCCAGCGAGAAGAGCTGCGGCAGAAGGCTCGCATAGTACGGAGCGATGACGGCCATGTCGGCGGTGCGCATGCGCGTTGCGAGCAGCGATTGATGCGCGTCGCGCAAGGTCGTGTCCGTGAGCAGCACCCGCTCCTGCGCCAGCATCCATTGCGCGAAGCGCGCAGGTCCCAGCTCCTCGAGCTTCTGGCGCGTGCCGGGCGGCGGATCGGGGAGGGCCGCGTGCGGCAGTTTTGGCGTCTCGAGCCGCGCCGGCCGCGGCCGGCCGCGGGTCTCCGGATTGCCGTTGACGATGGTCTCGGCGATGTAGGTGAGGATGCGCGTCGCCCGGTCGCGCTTGCGCGGCCAGCGGAAGAGCTCCGGTGTCTCGTCGATGAAACGGGTGGTGTACTCACCGCGCCCGAACCGGGGATGCGTGATGACCTGGTCGAGGAATCGCAAATTGGTGACCACGCCGCGGATGCGGAACTCCCAGAGCGCCCGGTGCATGCGGGCGATCGTCTCTTCCGGCGTCGGCGCCCAGGCCGTGACCTTCACGAGCAGGGAGTCGTACGAGCGGGTGATGATCGCCCCGGTGTATGCCGTGCCCGCGTCCAGGCGGACGCCGAAGCCCGCGGGGCTGCGATAGGCGGTGATCTTGCCGTAATCCGGGATGAAGTTGTTTTCCGGGTCCTCGGTGGTCACGCGGCATTGCATCGCGTGCGCCCCGATCCGGATCTGCTCCTGCGGCGGCACCCCGCTCTGCGCCGTGCCGAGCCGCTCGCCCTCGGCGATGCGGATCTGCGCCTTGACGATGTCGATGCCGGTCGCGCACTCGGTGACCGTGTGCTCGACCTGGATGCGGGGATTCACCTCGATGAAGTAGAACCTGCCGGACTCGGCGTCCTGGAGGAACTCCACCGTGCCGGCGTTGAGGTAATTCGCGGCCCGGCCGATGGCGAGCGCCGCCTCGCAGAGCTCCGCGCGCTGCGCGTCGCTGAGAAACACGGCGGGAGCCCGCTCCACGACCTTCTGGTTGCGGCGCTGCACCGTGCAGTCGCGCTCATAGAGATGCACCAGCCCGCCGTGGGCATCGCCCAGGATCTGGACTTCCACGTGCCGTGCGCGGCGCACGAGCTTCTCGAGGTAGACCTCGTCGTTGCCGAACGCAGCCTTCGCCTCGCGGCGGGCGACCGGCAGCAGCTCCGTCAGCTGCTCGTCGCTCTCGACGACTCGCATGCCTCGGCCGCCGCCTCCCCAGCTCGCCTTGAGCATCACCGGGTAGCCGATCTCGTGCGCCAGCCGCCGGCAATCTGCCAGGCCGGCCGGCAGCGGCGGTGTCGCCGGCATCACCGGCACCCCGGCGGCCATCGCGAGATTGCGCGCCGCCACTTTGTTGCCAAGCGTGCGCATGGTCTCGGGCCGCGGGCCCACGAACACGATCCCGGCGGCTGCGCAGGCCTGAGTGAACTCGGGGTTCTCGGAAAGAAAGCCGTATCCCGGATGAACGGCGTCGACCCGGGCGTCGTGCGCGACGCGCAGGATGTCCTCGATGTCGAGATAAGCCTCGATCGGCCCCTTGCCGCTGCCGACGAGATAGGACTCATCCGCCTTGGTGCGGTGCAGCGAGAAGCGGTCCTCCTGTGAGTAAATGGCCACGGTACGCAGGCCGAGCTCGCTCGCGGCCCGCATGACACGGATGGCGATCTCGCCCCGGTTGGCGACCAGAATGCTTCGAATCCGCTGCGGCATGAGACCCTTCACCGGTAAAATCCACTCGGATCATAGCGTTTCCTGGAGCAGCGGCCACGCGCGACGACGGGTCTCGGAGGCTTTCAGACCCGCCGGCGTTCGCGGCAGAGGATTTTCATGTATTCAATTGCCATCCACGGCGGTGCCGGCGCGGTGCCGCGGCACACTCTCTCGGCCGAGCGCGAGACTCATTACCGCGACGGCCTCGCGGCTGCGCTCGATCTCGGGTACGCCGTGCTCGAGAAGGGCGGCTCCAGCCTCGATGCGGTCACCGCCGCCGTACGGACGCTCGAGGAGAATCCGCTCTTCAACGCGGGACGGGGCGCAGCGCTCACCCAGGACGGGGCCGCGGAGCTCGATGCCGCCATCATGGAGGGGCGGCAGCAGCGCGCGGGCGCCGTGGCGGCCGTGCGCCACGTGAGAAATCCGATCGAGCTGGCGCGCCGGGTGATGGAGAAGTCCCGCCACGTGCTGCTGGTGGGGTCGGGAGCGGAGGAATTCGCCCTCGAGGAAGGGCTTGAGCTCGTCCCGAACACCTGGTTCCGCACCGAAGAGCGCCGGGCCCAGCTCGAAAGCGAGCGCAGCGGGCGGCCGGTCTCGGACCTCGTCCCTTCCTCTCAGGGGACCGTCGGCGCGGTCGCGCTCGATGCCGCCGGCGACCTCGCCGCCGCCACCTCCACCGGCGGCATGACGAACAAGCGTCAGGGCCGCGTGGGCGACTCACCGATCGTCGGGGCCGGGACTTACGCCAAGAATGGAGTTTGCGCGGTCTCCGCCACGGGGCATGGCGAATATTTCATCCGCGCCGTCGCCGCTCACCACATCTGCGCGGCCGTCGAGTATCGTGGCCTGACGCTGCGCGAGGCGGTATACGATTTGCTGCGCAAGAGGCTCCCTGAGCTGGGCGGCAAAGGCGGGGTCATCGCCATCGACCGCGGCGGAGGAATCGTCACGGAATTCAGCACTGAAGGGATGTTTCGCGGCGCCCGCGACTCGAGCGGGCTGCGCAAGATCGACATTTATTGAAGGAGATGGCCCATGGCACACGCAGACAGTGGACAACCGACACCGAAGCGGCGCTTGCTGGTCGTTGACGACAACAAGGACGCCGCCGAGAGCATGTCGATGCTGCTGGAGATGTGGGGCCACGAGGTCGCTTTCGCCTACGACGGCCCGAGCGCGCTCGAGACTGCCCAACGGTGGCAGCCCGAGGCGATATTCCTCGACATCGGCCTGCCCGGGATGGACGGCTACGAGGTGGCCGCGCGCATGCGTGAGCTGCCGCAGGCCAAGGACGCCGTCCTCATCGCGATCACCGGCTACGGCCAGGAAGACGACCGCCTGCGGTCGCGCCGGGCGGGCATCGACCATCACCTGGTCAAGCCAGTCGCGCCCGACGCCCTGCACAGCCTGATCGACTCACTGCAGCTGCGCTAATTTATTGGCTGCAAGTCGCCTGCGGCGCTTGCAGCGAGACCCTACACCGTCACCGCGGGCGAAGGAGCGGCCTTCGCCCGCTGGGGTCTGCCCGCATTCATGGCCAAACAAGTCGCCTGCGGCGCTTGCAGCGAGACCCTACACCGTCACCGCGGGCGAAGGAGCGGCCTTCGCCCGCTGGGGTCTGCCCGCATTCATGGCCAAACAAGTCGCCTGCGGCGCTTGCAGCGAGACCCTACACCGTCACCGCGGGCGAAGGAGCGGCCTTCGCCCGCTGGGGTCTGCCCGCATTCATGGCCAAACAAGTCGCCTGCGGCGCTTGCAGCGAGACCCTACACCGTCACCGCGGGCGAAGGAGCGGCCTTCGCCCGCTGGGGTCTGCCCGCATTCATGGCCAAACAAGTCGCCTGCGGCGCTTGCAGCGAGACCCTACACCGTCACCGCGGGCGAAGGAGCGGCCTTCGCCCGCTGGGGTCCTGCCCGCATCCACGGCTATCGGTGATGGGCCGCATCCCAGGCCTCCGCGGCCAGCATCTGCAGCCCCTGCATGCGGGCGCGCTCCAGCGCCGCCACATCGTCCTCCGCCGCGGCGACGAGCATCTGCCGCCATAACCGCATCCGCTTGAGCCAGCGGGGCCGCAGCCAGCCGGCGTGGCGCTCCGCCAGCTCATGCACCTGCGGAACGGTGCAGGTGCTGAGCAGGCTCGCGCATTGCGGGTGGATGCCGAGGATCACCCGCGCGCCGTCCGCATGCTTGCCGACCAGCGACCAGGCGTAGACGAAGACGGTCCGCGCCACCGCGGCGGTCTGCGGCACGGTGAAGAATGAGGGAACCGACGGGGCGGGGGACTCGTCGGCGATCCGCGAACCGCTCGGCCAGCGCCAGCGCTGCGGCTCCCCGAAGCAGGCATCGACCAGCAGATAGGGACAGGCGGCCGCCTGGCGCCGGGAGCGCTCATCGAGCGCCCGCCACAGCTCCCCGACCTGCCGCAGCGCCGGCTGGCCATGGGGGCCCAGGGCCAGGGCCTGCTCCGCGAACAACCCGAGACAGCGATGATTGACGTCGGCCAGGTTCTCGAGCGTCTCCCGCCGCAGCCAGCAGGCCCGGCTGAGCGCGCGAATTTCCAACGCCGAGAAGGCTTCGGCACGCAACATGACAGCAACTCCTGCCCAGGCCAGCCGCCCCATGTTACCCCCAGCCGGGCCGAAGGCAACAGCGTAATTGGGCATTTTTGCCCAAAAATGCCCTGTTGTGTTTTGGGAAAGAATTCCCAACAATAGCGGTGAATCTCGTTCCGGCACCAGAACAGGGCAGAGGAACCCGCCATGCGCATCTCGGAAGACCGTTACGACCGCGATCGGCAGCGCATCGAGCTCGCGCTGCGATTCCTGACACACGAGGCGAGGACCCAGACGATCCGCATCTGGACCGGCCTCAGCGACGACCGCATCCGCAAGCTCTATCGGTCCTATCTCGGCCGCGCCGCCTGTTATGTTCCCCGCCATCGCGGCAAGTCGCCCCACCAGGCGGC
>JABBNZ010000048.1 GCA_019352035.1 Pseudomonadota bacterium
GCGGATACACCCGCTTCAGCACCATCCGCACCGTCATATTCATGATCGCAGGCAAGCTCGACTTCTCCCGGATCAACCCCTACGTCGCGGCGTAACCCACTCGTTTCTCAATAGAGCCATTTTTTACGCATTCTGCTTTTGGGTTCGTCGGCGCGGCATATGGTGTCGAACTTTCGAGCGTTCGTTGACTTGCGCGGCTGCTGTAATCATTGTGCAACTTCCGGATCGGCAGAGGATGCCGCGAGAGATTCCGTATTCAGCCGTCGCTTATTGAGTTTCCCGTTCGCGCTTCGCGGCAGGCTGTCGCACAGGATAACCTCAGTCGGCACCATGTAGGTCTCGAGATATGCGCTGCAGTCGGTGCGAAGCGACTGCGCAGTGAGGGCGGCTTCCGGATCTGTCACCACGTAGGCTCGAACGGTCTCACCGAGCAGCGGGTCGGGTACCCCGACGACCGCCGCCTCGCGGACCCCGGGGATGCGGTGCAGGGCGTTTTCGACTTCGGCGGGGCTCACTTTCTCGCCCCGGGTCTTGATGATGTCGTCGGTTCGTCCGACGAAGTAAAGGTAGCCGTCCTCGTCCATCCGAAAGAGATCGTGCGTGCAGAGCACTCGCTCGCCGGGGAGATTCCCGGGCTTGAGCATTTCGGCGGTGAGGTCAGGCCGGTTCCAGTAGCCGGCCATGACGTGGGGGCCTCTGACGTAGAGGATGCCCGTCTCACCGGCGCAAACGGGTTTCCCCTCGTTGGAGAGCAGGTAGACCTCGGTGCCTGGAATCGCTTTGCCCACTGAGCCGGGCTTGACATCGATGAGCTCTGGCGCCAAGTAACTCACGCGCTTGCACTCCGTGAGGCCGTACATTTTGTAGATCAGCGCATTGGGGAAGATCTCGCGCAGGCCGTTCACGAACTCGTCCGGAAGTGCTGCGGCGGTATTCGTGATGCGTGTGACCGAGAGAAAGGAGAGGGGAGTGCGCCGGTGAGCGGCGAGCAGCGTCGCGAAGATGGTCGGCACCGCGGGGAATACCGTGACCCGCTGCTCGCCGATCCGCTCGAGCACCTGTCCCAGAAAGGTGAAGGAGCGCTCGGGGACCAGGCAGGCCCCTAGGGCGACGGCCATCAAGAGTTGGTACAGACCGTAATCGAATGACAGTGGCAGGACGCACAGGATTCTCTCGTCCGCCGTCAGGCGCAGATATTCGGTGAGGCTCCCGACGGTGAACAGCATTGCCTGATGCGTCTGCATGACGCCCTTCGGTGTGCCGGTGCTGCCGGAGGTGTAAATGATCGCGGCAAGATCCAGGGGGATCACCGGCACTTGATCGGCTAGCGGCTGTGCGGTCGCGAGGACGGCTTCAAGAGACTCAGGCAGTTGGGGCGCCCCTGCGCAGAGCACCACGGGAGGCGCTCCGAGCCGCCTGATGGCCCCGCTGAAGACTGGCTCTAGAGAGACTTCTGTGATCAACGTCTTCGCGCCGCAATCCCTCAGGATGAACTCCAGCTTTTCCGCCTTGGTCTGCGGGTTGATGAGGACGAAGACCCCTCCGACGATCAGCGCGCCAAAGATCGCCGTGGCGCACGGCCAGGAGTTCTGAAGGAAGATGGCAACCCGGTCGCCGCGTTCGACGCCAAGAGTGTGCAGGGCGCCCGCCAGTCGTTGCGACGTGTCAAGGAGTTCCCCGAAGGTATAGGACTGCCCGTCCACGATCAACGCCGTCCGGCCCCGCGTGTTCGAGGCCCCGTGCTGTAACAGCACGTCATGGAGCAGGCGTTGGACCTTCATGGGCGTCCGGGCCACGAGGTGGCCTCTCTGGGCTTCGGGGCGCGAACGTGACGCAACTCCTTGAACATAGGCCGCCCGAGCATATACTTAAGGGCGAGGGGGTGAAAGGGACCGGTTCGCATGAAACTGCACGGGGAACTCAGGCAATTCATCTTAGACAACTATCTGCTGACGCGGGATGACTCCTCTCTGGGCGATTCCGATTCTCTGACGGGCCGGGGGATTCTGGATTCGACCGGCGCCCTGGAGCTCGTCATGCACCTGGAGGAGCGATACGGCATAAAAGTGCTGGACGATGAGCTGCACCCCGATAATTTGGACTCGGTCGAGAAGATTGCCGCCTTTGTCGAGCGCAAGCGCGCCTGACGTGGCGGGCTCACCCCCGAGAGGCGATGGGCAGTGTGCGGCATAGCCGGAGCACTCATGAGGGACGGGGCCGCTCCGCCCGATCTCGAGAAGATGATCGCAACGCTTCGCCATCGGGGTCCCGATGGATTGAATCATCTGTACCGCACTCCCTGCATGCTGGCTCACGCGCGTCTCAGCATCATCGATCTCGAAACCGGAACTCAGCCGATCGCCAATGAGGATCAGACGATCTGGACGGTGCTCAATGGTGAGATCTTCAACTTCATCGAGCTTCGTGCCGAGCTCGAAGCCCTGGGTCACCGTTTTCGCACGCGCTCCGATACCGAAGTGATCGTTCATGCCTACGAAGAGTACGGTGTACGGTTCGTAGAGCGGCTGAATGGCCAGTTCGCCATTGCGCTGTGGGACATTCCGCGGCAGCGCCTGGTTCTTGCGCGTGACCGCGTGGGCATTCGGCCGCTCTTCTACACGCGAACTCGAGGGTTGCTCCTCTTCGCGTCCGAGATCAAAGCCATTCTTGCCGCCGCGCCCGAGGCCGCCGTCATGGACGAGCGGGGCATCGCCCAGATCTTCACGTTCTGGGGCACGGTGGGGCAACGTACGGCGTTCAAGAACATTCAGAGCCTGCCGCCCGGACACCTGCTGGTCGTGGAGGAGGGTGGCGATCGGCTCGAGCGATATTGGGACTGGACGTTCCCGGCGGGAGCCGGTCGGAGCGACTTGAGCCTTGACGCCGCGGCTGAGGAGCTGCGCGCGCTGCTGACCGACGCCGTCCGACTGCAGCTGCGTTCGGATGTGCCGGTTGGCGCGTACCTCAGCGGGGGGCTCGACTCAGCGGGCATTGCCGCATTGACGGCGCAGGCGACTACAAAGAGACTGCGGACGTTCTCCATCACCTTCGATGATCCAGAGTTTGACGAGAGCGAATACCAGCGCCAGATGGCTGCGCATCTGGATGTCGAGCAGACGTCCGTCCGCTGTAGCTATCGAGATATCGGCGACGCCTTTCCCGAACTGATTTGGCACACGGAGACCCCGGTGCTGCGTACGGCGCCAGTGCCTTTGATGCTGCTCTCACGGCAGGTGCGAGACAGCGGGTACAAAGTGGTGCTGACGGGGGAAGGCGCCGATGAAGTATTCGGGGGCTACGATCTTTTCAAGGAAGGCAAGATCCGTCGGTTCTGGGCGCGCCAGCCGCGGTCGCGGTGGCGGCCGCTGCTCTTCTCGCGGCTGTATCCCTATCTCGCCCACTCGCCGGCGGCAAACCGGCATTTCGCGCAGTCCTTCTTCGGGAAACGCCTGGAAGAGCTCGAGAACCCTTTCTACGCGCATCTGACGCGCTGGGCGACCACACGGGGCATATTCAGGCTGCTGTCCCCGGAGTTTCGTGCCGCGCTCGAGGGCTCGAGTGCCGAGGAAGAGCTCGCAGCAGAATTGCCGGCGAGCTTCGATCAGTGGGCGCCGCTGGCTCGCGACCAATACGTCGAGGTCAAGACGCTGTTGCAGGGTTATCTGCTCTCTTCCCAGGGCGATCGCGTATCGATGGCGAATTCGGTGGAGGGGCGCGTGCCGTACCTCGATCATCGGGTCATCGAGCGCGTGAATGCCTTGAGTGCGCGCTACAAGCTGCGGGGGCTCCGCGAAAAGGTCCTGCTCCGCAAGGCTCTCGAGGGACTCGTTCCGCAGGGGATTTTAGGACGCGTGAAGCAGCCTTATCGGGCGCCGGATTGTCGCAGCTTCTTCGAGGGCGGTGCGCCGTTGCCGTACGTGGCGGAGCTGGTGAGCGCGTCCAACCTGCGGCGAACGGGATATTTCGATCCGGGCGCCGTCGAGCATTTGGTCGAGAAATGCCGGACGGGCCGTGCGCTCGGGGCTGCCGACAACATGGCCTTCGTCGGAATGCTCTCCACCCTCGTGCTCCACCAGCATTTCCTCGGGGGCCCGCCTGCATGGCATTGAGTTGGAGTGTGCTCGAGCTCGACCCTCAGGCCGAGGCCGATCGAATCTGCGAGGGCCTGCGCGATAGCGTCGCGCGGCTGCTGCGCAAGAGAGGCCTGGTGGTCGCGATCTCTGGCGGCGTCGACAGCGGTGTGTGCGCCGCCTTGGCTGTGAGGGCGCTCGGGCCGGAGCGGGTCTTGGGACTGATCCTGCCGGAGCGGGAATCCTCGGCTCAGAGCGCCGAGCGGGCACGCTCGCTGGTGGCACAGCTGGGCATCGAGTCCGTCGAGCAGGACATCACCCCCGTGCTCGAGGCCCTTGGTTGCTACCGCTGGCGGGACGAGGCGGTAAAGCGCGTCCTGCCGGGCTACGGCCCCGGATGGCGGATGAAGATCGCGCTGGCCGGGGGGCTGGAAGGGCGCATCAATCATTTCCGCCTGATCGCGCAGGCGGCGGACGGGGACTCCCGAGAGGTCCGGCTGGGGCTGCGCGAATACCTCGAGATCGTGGCCGCCACCAGCTTCAAGCAGCGCGTCCGCAAGACCCTCGAGTACTTCCATGCGGACCGGTTGAATTACGCCGTCGTGGGTACCCCCAATCGCCTGGAATACGACCAGGGTTTCTTCGTCAAGAACGGCGATGGCGCCGCCGATATCAAGCCCATCGCCCACCTCTACAAATCTCAGGTATACACTCTGGGCGCTCACCTTGGGCTCCCCGCCGGGATCGCCACGGCGCTCCCGACGACGGATACCTACAGCCTGCCGCAAGGCCAGGACGAGCTCTATTTCGCGCTACCGTTCAGGGAAATGGACTTGGCGCTCTGGGCGCTGAGCCACGGCATTCCGGCCGGGCAGCTGGCCGAGGCGCTAGGTACGACCGAGGAGAGGGCCCGGAATATCTATCGGGACATTCGCGCCAAGCGCAATGCCACCGAATATCTGCACCGGAGAGCCCTGCTTCTAGGGGCCGTGCGGGAGGTCGAATCGGTCGGCTGAGGGACTATGTTCACTGCCGGCCGATAGGTATTTTGCGAGACAAAATTGAGACTCGGCGCTCTTGCTCCCGGTCTCCCGGTTATGCCAAAGTCCGACGAACAAGCGACAAACGAGGGCACCCGGCGCGCCGGTTCGCCCGAGAAGGTTTACATGGTTTCCAAGGTGGAGAGCGCTGGTGAGTTCCCAGGAAGGGTGCGGGGAGGAGTTATCGAGAATTCAAAGCCAAGCTTGAGCCCGCCCTCCGAGCCTTATCATGCCGCGCGGGAGCCCGCGAGAACGGGCATTCCAGCGAAAAACTTCATCAAGGATGTGCTGGGGCGGGCGGCGTATGCGACGGGCCTTTACGCGCAGCAGTTCCGCTCGAAGATGGTGCTGACCGCGTTCCATCGCGTCAACGATTGGATGGCCGAGGATGGGATCACGAGCAGCTCCGCACGATTCGAGGAATTCTGCAGGTTCTTCGCGGAACATTTTCGCGTCGTGCCGCTTTCAGAGCAGGTCGCCGGCTGCCGGGCGGGGCGCGGTATGGGTGGGACACTCTCGATCTCATTCGACGATGGCTACGTGGACAACTTCGAGGTGGCGGCGCCCATCCTGCGTAAGCTGGGGCTCCCTGCAACCTTCTTCGTCGCCACCGCCTTTATCGGCACGGATTACGCTCCGCCCTGGGACCAGAAATTGAGCCGGCGGCCTGGCTGGATGAGCTGGGATCAGGTGAGATCGCTGCGCGAGCAGGGGTTCGAGATCGGAGCTCATACGGACAACCACGTTGACCTTGGCCAAGCTGATGCGGACGTGATCCGCGCGGAGCTGGCCATTTGCCGGGAGAAGCTGACCCGCGAGCTCGGAGTCACTCCCACGCTATTTGCCTACCCGTTCGGGGGGCGAAGCAACATATCGCCTGCCTCCCTGGAATTAGTGCGCAAGGCAGGTTTCGAATGCTGTCTCAGCGCCTGCGGCGGCGTGAATCCGCCCGTCGCCGATCCGTTTCATCTCAACCGAATCAACGTCAACGAGTGGTTCGCGACGCCCCACCAGCTGGGATTCGAGCTGGTGATGCGCCGCGTCTAAGGGATTCCACGAGCCGGAAATGCGGTTTCGCATACTGGGACAACACCTGCATTCAGCGATCGCGGTCCTCTCGATCGTCGAGGCGGCCATGTTCTTCGCCGCTGTATACGCGGCGGTGATCGCGCGTTTCCACGTGAATGTCAGCTCATTGCCGGATCTGCGGGCGATCCGAGGGGCTGTCTGGCCCCGGGCTGCGCTGTTCAGTGTCGTCATGGTGACGTGCTTGCTGGCCTTCGGCCTCTACAGCCCTCGGCAGCGCGCCAGGCTCGCCGGCCTTGCGCTGCGGGTGGGCCTGGCGCTCGGTACCGGACTTGTAATTACGGCGACGCTCTTCTATCTCGTTCCAGCGCTGTGGATGGGCCGCGGGGTGGTCACGCTGGCCGCGATCGGTGGACTCTGCGGGGTCACGATCTCGCGCGCCGTCTTTTCGCAGATCGTGGACGAGGAGGTCTTCAAGCGCCGCGTACTGGTTTACGGTGCCGGCCAGTCTGCGGCCGCTATTGCGGGGCTACGCCGCCGGGCGGACCGACGCGGCTTTCATTTGGCGGGCTTCGTACCCGCAAACCTGCAGGAGCGGGCGGTGACCCTCGATCGGATCGAGGCGCCCGGCAAAAGTCTGGTGCAGCTCTGCCGCGAGCTCGAGGTTACGGAAGTCGTGGTTGCCATGGACGACCGCCGCAACGGCTTCCCCATCGCGGAGCTGCTGCAATGCAGGCTTGCCGGGCTCGATGTCACGGAGCTGCTGTCGTTCCTCGAGCGCGAGACAGGACGTGTGCGCATCGATGTGCTGAATCCCAGCTGGATGATCTTCGGGCAGGGCTTCCGGCGTGATCCCCTGCGCCGCATCACGTCACGGGCGCTCGATCTGGGCTTCAGTCTCATCGTGCTCGGTCTGGCGCTACCGGTGATGCTGGCGACCGCGCTGGCGATCAAGCTCGAAGACGGCTGGCGCGCTCCGGTGCTTTACCGCCAGCGCAGGGTCGGCTTGGGCGGACTGCCCTTCATGCTGTTCAAGTTTCGCAGCATGCGCACGGATGCGGAGAGCGACGGTCGCCCCCGCTGGGCTCAAAAGGGCGATTCCCGCGTCACGCGGGTGGGCTCCTTCATCAGGAAGACCCGCATCGACGAGCTGCCCCAGCTCCTCAACGTGCTGGGCGGCCAGATGAGCGTGGTCGGCCCGCGCCCCGAGCGACCCGAGTTCGTGTCGCAGCTCGCCGAGCGGATTCCCTACTATGTTGAGCGCCATTGCGTGAAGCCGGGCGTCACCGGTTGGGCGCAGCTCTGCTATCCCTACGGGTCATCGGAGCGGGACTCGCTCGAGAAGCTCCAATACGACCTCTACTACGTGAAAAACAACACGCTGCTATTCGATCTCGCGATCGTGCTGCAGACGGTGGAAGTCGTGCTGATGGGCAAGGGCCTCTGAGGCGCTTCACTGTAGGCGCCGCGCCAAAATGGGTGCGGCATGCTTCGCACCGTACATGAAGCGCATGATGGGGCCGAAGATCGGCGAGCTGGTTATGCCGACGATGAAGAGTCCCGGCACGGAAGTCTCGAAGCTCGAGCTGAGCGCGGGGATCCCCTTGGCCTCACGTCGGATGTCGCTCACCAGACTGGGATCGAGATAAGAGAGCCGGTCGATATCGACCCGGTAGCCGGTCGCCGCGATCAAGTGATCGGTCGTCATCTCCCGTGTACCCTCAGGGGCTGCAATGCGCAGGCGGACTTGGCTGTCCTCCACCGAAGCGGCTTCGACGTGCGTACCCAGCGATATTTCGATTCGCCCGTCAACACGATCGCGCAGCCACCACGAACCGCTGGCGCCGTAAGCGTCGGCTACGAACCCATGGCGCTTTGTCGGCTCAAAAAGCCAGCGAAAGGTTCTGGGTAATTCGGATATCGCGAAGGATTTCCAACCGGCTGCGACGCCGGCATCGGGCGCAATGATGCGCTTGTGCAGCGGCCGGGGCATGGAGGGGCCATTCCAGTACACCCTGCTTTCTCGCACGAGCACGTTTACGCGCGCGCCGGCCTCGTGTAGCAAGGCGGCGGTCTCAAGCGCTGACTGGCCGGCACCGATAATGGTGACATTGCGCCCGGAGTAATAGCCCAACTCCCGCATCCGCGCGCAGTGAGCCACCAGCGGCTCCGCCAGCTTGGCAAGCTCCATTGGCATCACCTGATAGGGCAGATGGCCGGTCGCCAGGACCACGCGTCGGCTCGTTAGTTGCTCACCGTCGGCAAAGTGGAGTACGAAGGAACCGCTGGAGCGGCGCAGCGCGACTACTCGCTTGTCGATGGGATTTTGCCCGGTGCTCTGCCGAAACCATTCCGCATACTTCAGGAAGAGGTCGAGCCTGACGGGGCTCCCTACTGCCTGATAGGGAAGGCTGTGGGCACGGCAATAACGCTCTAGGGTGAACCGCCGGTCCGGGTCCCACAGATTGGACGCAAAGGGCTCGGACTTCAGGATCATCCCCTCGGGCATGTACTTGCGCCAGCTCTCCATCGGGCTGCCGAAAATCCGATAGGACTGGCGCTTTGCCTTCAGGTGCGCGGCGATGGACAGGCCGTAGGGTCCTGCCCCTACGATCGTCGTCTCTAGATCCACTCAGTGTGCCTCTATAGGTGCGGGAATGCTCGATGAGTCAGACGCATTGCGCGGTGCCAAGCTCGCAACACGAGGCGCTCGTACCCGTAGTAATAGGCCGCAGGCAGAGGATCGCTCCAGCGGAAGTAACCGTCGATGACTCGTGTACCCGAGGCGACCAGGCTGCGCGGCACCTCGAATTGTCGCTCGGAACGCCAGGCGCAAGGTGCGGAGCAGGTCACATCGCCCGCCGGCGGCGGGGCTCCCAGAGCGGCATGATAGGCGAGCAGCGGCAGATTGACGCCGCAGAGCGTGGCGATCTCCTCCTGCCAGTCCGTCCGCCCCACGGTCGGCTCGATGATGAGCAGCCGTCCTGAGCGGATGTCGCGCTTGAACTCGAGGCTTCCGAGTCCCCGGTACCCGACCCGCTCGATGAGATGCCGTGTGTGCCGGTAGAGCTCCTCGGCGACGTCGGGCGCTTGCGCACACACGGCGGTCGTGCCGACGGAAGGGGGAGAGCAGACGAGCTTGCGGCCCGGGAAGATGCCGATGAGGTTCCCCTCGTGGTCGCAAGCGAAGAGCGTGAACAGGATTTCAGTGTCGGGACCCTCCACCCACTCCTGCGCGATGAGCGATGGTGCATGGATCAGCATCCGCGCGGCGGCTGCGCGCGCTTGGGCAACGGTATCGGCACGCACCGTGCGCTCGACGATGCCAGCCAACACGAGAGTCTTGTCGGCAGGCTTCAGAACGATCGGCGGCTCAAGGTCACCGAGTCTGTCGCAGTCCGCATTGCCGCTCAGCGTCCGGCTCCGAGGTACCGGAAACCCCTCTTGGACCGCGAGCGCGTCGAATGCGGCCTTGTCGGCGAGCGCGTCCACCATTTCTGTCGAGGGTAGATCGATGCAGTAGAGTGGCTCGATCCGCCGACGCTCGGCAGATACGGTGACGACACTCTCATCGCGCGTCAGTATCAGCGCGGGGCGGCAACCCAAATTCGCTGCCAGCAACTCGAGCGCATTGATGAGTTCCGCGCCCCATAGGCTGCGCACCCTAACGAATGCGCAATGCCGCGACCACGCGGCGGGACATTGCCGCGTCGTCTCCAGAAGAACGACAGGGACGCCCCCACGCGATAAGCTGCGAACGACGCCCAAGGCATTGAGGCTGCCGCCTACCACGACGGCAGGGACAGGGCGTTTTGAGGTCCGAATGCGCATCGGCCTTTTGACTTCCCCCGAATCTCGCGCTTATCTCATTTTCGACGCTAGTACGTCCACTCCCAGAACTCCGGAGGCGGTACTGGGGAGGACGCCTTGGGTACGGCCAGCGAATAGCGGCCGCGGTGAAAGAGCAGCTCCGGCAGATCCGAGCGATCGAACGCCTCCACCTCGCCTACGAAGATCATGTGATCGCCCGCTTCGTGGCGGAAGGCCGTGCGGCACTGGAATCTGGCCGCGCAGCCGCGCAGCAGCGGAATCTGTGCCACACCGCGCTCCAGGTCGACTCCGGCGAACTTCTCGGAGCCGCGTGCGGCGAATCGCATGGACAGCTCCTCCTGGTCGGCGGCGAGCACGTGAACGGCAAAGTGAGACGCGGCGAGAAACGCCGGCAGGCTGCGCGCGCCGCGCGCAAGGCTCCAGAGGACCATGGGGGGATCGAGGGAGACGGAGTTGAAGCTGTTCGCCGTGAGGCCGACGTCCCGCCCCTCGCCGTCGCGGGTCGTCACGATCGTGACCCCGGTGGCGAATGCGCCCAATGCGCTACGAAACCGGCGGGCGCGGTGCGCGCGGTCTTCGCTCATCCTGTTTTTCCCTTCCCTGGGCGGTGCCGCCTAGCCGGCCGAATCGAGGATATCGCCTTCCCCGGGTTCGCGCGGCGCTTTGACACGGGTTCGCCAGACTTCATAGGGGTCCCAGCCGGAGGATCGTCGCGGGATCATGCGCTGGGAGCCGTTGCCTGGGAAGGGCGCGGGCCGGTTGGAAGTCTCGGGTGGATGGCTCTCCACCTCTCGTTTGGGCTTCATCATGGCTTGCCAGATTGTTTTTGCGGGCCACCGTGGCAGGGAAGCTTTCCCAGGGTCCCCCTTTGGGAAAGCAGCAGATGGAGCTAAGTATAGCGGGACGATTTCGACGATGTGTGTGGTTTTTGCGACGACGGCATTACAGCCGCTCCAGGCCCTGCAGGATCCGCTGGTACAGCCCGGCATCTAGCGGCATGTACCGTCCGGTCATGGCGCTCTCGAAGTAGAGGAGGTCATTGATCCGGCCGGGGTCGAATCCCTGGCTCGCCAGCTCCTGCTTCTTCAGCTTGAACGTGCCGGTCACATCGAGGGTGGGCACGATGCGCAGGAACACGGGACGGGCATAGTCGGGCAGCTTCCCGGACAGCTCGCGACGGAAGGCGTCGAGGTCGAACTGCGGGCCGACGACGAAAGCCGCCATCCCGGCCCGGCCCTCGGTACCCGGCACTGGCACCCCATATACAGCGACGTCGCTGATCCCGAGGCAGCTCGCGAGGACCGAGGCGACCTCTGTCGTCGAGACGTTCTCCCCCTTCCACCGGAAGGTGTCGCCGATCCGATCGACGAAGTAGTAAAAGCCCTGCTCGTCGCGGCGCATGAGATCGCCAGTGCGGTACCACGCATCGCCCGGCTCGAAGGCCTCGCGCAGCACCTTGCGCTGAGTCGCTTCGGGGTCGGCGTAGCCCTCGAAGTCCGCACCAGCGCCGCTCTCGGCCTTGGCGATCCGCCCGATGGCCTCGCCCGTCTCCTCAGGCTCGCAGCGGATACAGCGTCCCTGGGCGTCCCGGAGCGGGGTTTCGGAGGCGGGATCGGACCGGACCAGGGCCACCGGGTACCGGTGCGAGAGAAAGGGCGGAATCCGCCCGATCGAGCCGACCCGCCCCTCGCAGTTGTAGAGGGAGAACGTGCCTTCCGTGGCGGCGTAATACTCCAGCACCTGCGGAATGCCGAACCGGCTCTGGAAGGTCTCCCAGACCTCGGCCCGCAGTCCATTGCCGCAGGCGAGCCTCAACGCATGGCCTGCCGCCTCGCGCTCCGTGCCGGCGGGGCTATTCGCGAGGTACCGGCAAAGCTCGCCGATGTACTGGAAGATCGTACAGCGCTCTTCCCGGATCTCCTGCCAGAAGCGGCTCGCCGAGAAGCGGTCCCGCACCACGACCGTGCCGCCCCCCACGAGAGTCGCGCCCGTGGCAACGACTCCGCCAACGCTGTGATACATCGGCAGGCAGTCATACAGGCGGTCGGCGGGAGTGATGTTCATCAGCCCCGCGAACCAATGGCTCCATTGCATCAAGCGGTAATGGCTGACGACGGCGGCTTTGGGCAGCCCGGTGGTTCCGGACGTGTAAATGTAGAGCGCCCGGTGTGCGAGTGCCGGTGGGGCCCGGTCGCCGTCGGTGAGCGGCTCCCCAGAGAGGCCTTCGAGCGCCTGGTCCAGTCCCCGCAGGGGAGCGGGGCTCTCACCGCGCACCCAGCAGGGCAGGCTCTCGGCGATGGGCGCAGGACCTGCCAGCAGGCGCTCGATGAAGCCGCCACCGGCAATGACCGCGCTGGGTCCCACAATGCGCATGGAATGCAGCAGCGGCTCGCCGGTGAGATGGGCGTTGAGGAGAGCCACGGTGACTCCCACGCCCGTCAGGCCGAGCCAGATGGCCATGTAGTCCGGGCAGTTCTCCATGAGGAGGCAGACCACATCCCCGGGCTTCAGTCCCTGCGCGAGCGCCCAGCGGGCGTAGCGATTGGCGCTTTGTGCGAGGGCACGGTAGCTCAACGCCGCATCAGGGGAGGTCAGCGCCGGCGCGGATTCGTGCCGCTCGGCGAGCTCCTGGATGATGACCGGCAGAGTTCTGCGCGGACTGCGCTCGATCGCGGCGGTGCGCTCGAGCGCTCGAACCCACGCCTTTTTCGCATCTGTGGATCTACCCATTTGACTCATTCTGCCGCATCCGGATGCCAGGTCGATGACCGCCGGCTCGTTTCCGCAAAGAGGCCGGCGCGGCGCTCGCTCCCCCCGTGGTAGGATGAAAGCTCGAGGTTGCGCGACCGGGGGTTGCCACGGGGAACTTCGCGCGCCAACGGCACTCGACCTAGCAGAAGAAGTCGACATGAAGCAGAAGAACTCCGCAGCTTCGATAGGGACGATTCTCGGCGCCCTGTTGTGGTTTTCAGTGGCGGGGGCCCAGACTCCCCCGTCGATTCCCTCCTACATCATCGGCCCCGGGGACGTGCTCAAGGTCTTCGTGTGGCAGAACCCCGATCTCAGCGTCACCGTCCCGGTGCGCCCCGATGGGAAGATCTCCACGCCCCTCGATGAGGACATGGTGGCGGTCGGCAAGACGCCAGGGGAGCTGGCCCACGATATCGCGGGGAAGCTCGCCGAGTACGTGCGCTCGCCCCACGTCAATGTCATCGTGCTCAAGGCCGCGAGCGTCTTCAGTCAGGTGAAGGTGATCGGCCAGGTCATGAAGCCGGAGGCCATCGCCTACCGTAACGGCATGACGGTGCTGGACGCGATACTCGCCGCCGGGGGGCTCACGCAATACGCCGCGGGCAATCGGGCGCGGATCGTCCGCAAAGTGGACGGCAGGGAGAAGGACATCCCGGTGCGCCTCGCCTCGCTGGTCAACAGCGGGGAGATGTCGCAGAACCTGCCGCTGAAGCCCGGTGACGTGCTCGTCGTGCCGGAGAGCCGGTTCTGAGCGCTTGAGGGGGTGCCGCATGGCGGCCGATAAGGCTCGCGCCCTCGTAGCGCGGTTCGTCATCACTACGCTGGCACTCGCAGTGCCGGCGCTCGCTTTCGCTCAGACCGTCCCGCAGGAAGAGGTCGCGGCCGTGCCGCCGGTACAGGCCGTGCCAGGGGTGGGCAGCGTGGGTGCGGCGCTCCCGGGAGCGGGCGTCCCTGGCGCGACCGCCACGGGCACGGGGCCCGCGCCCGCGGAGCTGACCCACTATGGCATCGCCGTGGGAGTCGGGGAGACCGACAACGTCGCGCTCTCATCGACCCACCCGAAGTCCCAGACCATCGCGGCGGCCAATCTCGATTTCGACGTGCGGCGCAGCGGCTCCCTTCTCGATGCCTCCGCGCTCGGCAACTTCGCCGATCTCAACTATCTCCAGGGCGCCTACGGCAACCAGGTCCTCGGCCGGTTCGACGGACTGGCCACCGCGAAGCTCTGGTCCGATCGGCTGAAATGGATGGCGGCGGAGGACTTCGGCGAGCAGCAGATAGATCCGTTCGCCGCGATCATTCCCACGGAACTGCAGCGGGTCAACGTCTTCACGACGGGACCTGATCTGACGCTGCGTCCGAGCTACTCGACGTTCATCACGCTCGATGCCCGCTATTCGCAGGTGAGCTACCAGACGAGCCCCTTCGACAGCCACAATCTGTCGGCGTCCGCGGCGCTCGGCCGGCAGCTCTCGCCGCTGTCGAGCCTCTCGATCGTGGTGCAGGCCGAGCAGCTGCGCTTCAACAACACCCTCTTCAACACCAATTACAGCCGCCGGGAGGCCTACGGCCGCTATCGGATCCAGGGTGCGAGGACCTCGGTCGAGGCTCAGCTCGGGGCCACTCAGGCCAATGATGTCAACGCCTGGAAGACGAGCCCGCTCGTGAGACTTACGCTGACGCGCAGGGTCTCGCCGTTCTCGGTCGTGACGCTCATGGGCGGCCGGGAATACACCGATAGCGGGGGCAGCTTCGCCAGCTTGCGGGGCGGCGCAGCCGGCGGGATCGCCGTGGCAGCCGCTACGCAGAGCACCGGCAATTATCTGCGCAACTACGGCTCTGCCGGATGGCAGTTCTCGCGCCTGCGCACGACGTTCGGATTCACGGCGGATTGGGAGCATGACGGGTACGACCGGCAAAGGCTCTTCGACACCACCCGCGAGGACCTGGCGCTGAATCTGGGACGCTCCCTCACCCCGAGGCTGTCGGTGAGCCTCACGGGAATGGTCGATCGCTACGACTACCTGCACCAGGGATACGTGAACAGGTTCGGCATGGCGGACGCCACCGTGACCTATCGACCGGGGCGATGGCTCGTCGTCTACGCGCAGTATGAGCATACGTTCAGCAGCACTGCCGGTGCGCGTACTGTGCTGCTAGGGCCAACGGGCTACGACGAGAACCGCATTTTCATCATGATCGGCTACCGGCCGCACTCGAACACCGAGCCCGCCGGAGCCTCCGGATTCGGCGGCATGCCGGGTCCTTGATCCACACAAATTGATGTTCCTGAAGATAACTTGACGCTGCCCGCGGCTGCGCAGCGCGGCACTGTGACGCCGCGCACGGGGCGCGGCGCCGCGCCCCCTATGTAGCCTATCGCTCTGCGTATACAATCTGCGGAGGCTGTGAGCCGCGCTCATGCGCTCACGGCAGATCCGCAACATAAGACGTGCCTTCACGGCGCGCACGATTAGCTCAAGGTAGCCAGCACCATGGCGGTCAGATCCACCATCACGAATCTCTTTCAAGAAATCGCCCGGGAGCAGCAGCGCCAGCTCGCGCCGCTCACGGATGACCTCAAGCTCCTGCAATGCGGGCTCGACTCTCTGAGTTTCGCGCTCATCGTGGCGCGTCTCGAGGATGAGCTCGGATACGATCCGTTCGACACGGCGGAGAGCTTCCCCGTCACTTTCGGGGATTTCGTCAGGCTGTACGAAGCCCGCGCGGCCTAGCACCATGGCGCTCCGGGACTCCGTGGTCGGCGCCGCTGCGGCACGCGGCGGCGCGCTGATCGGTCCTGCGCGCACGGTTCCGCTGGCATCGCTCGATCGAGCCTCGTGTCTGGGCGGACAGCTGGAGGTCTTGCGCGGGCGCTCGGTGGTCGTGGCGATCCGCGATCAGCTGACGGCCGCCACCGCGCTTCTGGAGCTCGATGGCGTCGCGAGACGCATGGTCGTCTGCACGCCGGATCTGTCTGCCGAGCACCTGCCGCACGTCGTGCGCAGCGCGCAGGCGAACACGTGGCTCGGCGATGCGGCGAGCAGCGCTGCGCCTGAGGGCGTGGGGCTCGAGCTTGCGCTCGAGGCGGATCCTCAGCCCGAGCCGTGCGAGGTTCGGCGCGGCGCCTCGCTCGCTACCGAATGGGTGCTCCTCACCTCCGGAACCACGGGCGCCCCTAAGCTGGTGGCGCATACGCTTGCGAGTCTCACGAGCGCCTTTGCAGGGCCCGCGGAGCAGGGCGCGCCTCCCGTCTGGAGCACGTTCTACGACATCCGCCGCTACGGCGGTATGCAGATTTATCTGCGTGCGCTTCTCGCAGGCTCCCTCGTGCTCTCGAGCGCGGGGGAGGCGGTGCCCGACTTTCTGTCGCGGGTGGCCTCCGCGGGGGTCACGCACATCTCAGGCACCCCTTCGCACTGGCGCAAGGCGCTGATGAGCGGCGCCGCGCAGCGCTTCTCGCCGCAGTACGTGCGCCTCTCCGGTGAGATCGCGGATCAGGGCATCCTCGATCAGCTGCGGGCCGCTTTTCCGCAGGCCGTGGTGGCGCATGCCTTCGCCTCGACCGAGGCCGGGGTCGCCTTCGAGGTGCGCGACGGCCGGGCTGGCTTTCCGGCCACTCTGGCGGGCAGCACGGAGAACGGCGTCGAGCTCGATGTCAGCCGCGGGACGCTGCGGGTCCGATCGCCCGGAAATGCCCTTGGATACCTCGGCTCGGGGGCTGCGCCCTTGAAGGACGCGGAAGGATTCGTGGACCTCGGCGACCGATTGGAGCTGCGTGAGGGGCGCTACTACTTCGTCGGACGCAGCGGCGGCATCATCAACGTCGGGGGGCTCAAGGTCCATCCGGAAGAGGTCGAGGCCGTGATCAACTCCCATCCTCTCGTGCGCATGTCGCTCGTGCGGTCTCGCCGCAACCCGATCACCGGCGCCGTCGTCACGGCGGAGGTCGTTCTGGCGGATCGCGTGGAAGAGGGGAGCGAGCAGGCTTTGGACGAGCGCATCCGGCAGGAGATCCTCGACTCCTGCCGCACTACGCTGGCCGCTCACAAGGTGCCCGCGGCCATCCGCTTCGTCTCTTCCCTCGAGATGTCGCCTTCCGGAAAGCTGGTGCGCCCCAATGAATCGCCGCGAGCCATTCATGACAACACGCGCGAGCGTGTCGGTCCCCGCGAGAGCGGGGGCGAGGCTTAGTGCCTGGTTCCATAATACGATGACGTAAATCTGACATGTCCCCTCCCATGGCACTTGGAGATCGCATCGACTTATCCCGAGGTGTACTTGAATAAATATTTAATATCTGTATAATCGGGCGATGTCAGTTGCACGTAAGCCACTCCATTTCATGGGCTCGAGTCATGACGACCTGAAGTCCTTTCCCGACGAGGCCCGGCGGGATGCCGGTTTCAATCTCGATTTCGTGCAGCGTGGCCTCAGTCCGGAAAACTGGAAGCCAATGAAGACCGTCGGTGCTGGCGTCAATGAGATCCGCGTACGTGATGCGACCGGAGCTTATCGGGTGATCTATCTGGCCACACGACCTGAAGCAGTTTACGTGCTGCATTGCTTTCAGAAGAAGACGGAGAAGACGAGTCAACACGATATCGATCTGGCCAAGACTCGAGTCAAGGCCATACCGAAACCTGCGAGATAGTAAGGTATGAAAAAGCGTACTCATAGTGAGCACGGGCCGCGCCATATCACTCCGGCCAGCCGCAGCGTGTTTTACGATCTCGGTTTCGATGAGGCCGAGGCACGCGTACTTGAGATGCGTGCGGATCTGATCGCGGCACTGCGTGAACACATCGAGAAGCAGGGTTGGACACAAAGCGAGACCGCCCGGAAGCTCGGTACCACGCAGCCGCGGGTGTCGGCTCTGATGAAGGGTGCGTGGCGAGATTTCAGTGCGGATATGCTGCTGGTGCTGGCAGGTCGCGTGGGGCTGCGGCCGACATTGAAATTGGTGGCGTAGCAACGCCTCGTCACTGAGATGGCCGAGCAACTGCGTAACGTACTCGTCACGGGCGGCAGCAGGGGGCTCGGGCTCGCGATCGCCACGCGGCTGGTGGCGTGCGGCTACCGCGTCATCGTGCTGGCGCGCTCGGAGAGCGCCGAGCTGCGTGCGGCCATGGCGGCCCACGGCGAGGCATTGGTCTTCCAGGCCTGCGATCTGGCGGACACGGCCGGCATCGGCGCCGTGGTGGGGGACCTGCGCCGGCGCGTGGGGCCTTTCTACGGGCTCGTCAACAACGCGGGTCTCGGCACCGCGGGGCTCCTCTCCATGATGCGCGATGCGGACATCGAGGCGCTGATACGCCTCAACACCCTGGCGCCGATCCTGCTCGCCAAATACGTCGTGCGCTCCATGATGAGCGGGCGCGAAGGCCGCATCGTCAACATCTCGAGCATCGTCGCCGTCAGCGGCTACAAGGCGCTCTCCGTCTATTCCGCGACCAAGGCCTCGCTCGAGGGTTTCACCCGCTCGCTCGCGCGGGAGGTCGGCCAGCTCGGCATTACGGTCAATGCCGTCGCGCCGGGCTTCGTCGATACCGCGATGACGCACGCGCTCAGCGACAGCGAGCGTGAAAAGATCACGCACCGCAGCGCGCTTCGCCGCATGGCGGAGCCGGACGATGTGGCCGGCGCCGTCGAGTACCTCTTGAGCGACAAGGCACGCAACATCACAGGCATCACACTGACGGTGGATGCCGGCAACACGGCTTGAGACCTATGAGACCCGAGACCATTGCGCTCCACGGCGGCTTCGACTGCGATCCCGCCACCAAATCGGTGGCGGTGCCGATCTATCAGACCGTCGCGTACTCCTTCGACAGCGCCGAGCACGGCGCCGCGCTCTTCAACTTGGAGATGGACGGCTACCGCTACTCGCGCATCGCCAACCCGACCACCGACGTGCTCGAGGAGCGGATGAGCCAGCTCGAGGGCGGGATGGCGGCGCTCTGCGTGAGCTCCGGTCAAGCGGCGCTCCATTACTCGATACTCGCGGTGACCGAGGCCGGGCGGAACATCGTCTCCGTGCCCCAGCTCTACGGCACCACCCACACGCTCCTCGGGCACATCCTGCCGAAGCTCGGCATCGGCACGAAGTTCGCCGACTCCGATCGGCCGGAGGCGATCGCGGCCCTGATCGATGAGAACACCCGCGCGGTGTTCTGCGAGATGGTCGGCAATCCCGCCGGCAACGTCTGCGACCTGGAGGCGCTGGCCGAGGTGGCCCATCGCGCCGGCGTGCCGCTGATCGTCGACAACACGGTGCCGACGCCGATCCTCGTGCGTCCGATCGACTACGGTGCGGACATCGTCGTGCACTCGCTGACCAAGTTCCTGGGCGGCCATGGCACGACCATGGGCGGCATCATCATCGACAGCGGCAAGTTCCCGTGGACGCGCTATGCCAAGCGCTTCCCGATGCTGACGGAGCCCGATGAGTCCTATCATGGCCTCGTCTACACGGACCACTACGGTCCGACGGCCTACGTCGGACGCTGCCGCAGCGTCTTCCAGCGCGCCATGGGCTCGGTTCTCGCGCCGTTGAGCGCCTTCCTGCTCTTGCAGGGTATCGAGACGGTGGCGCTGCGTATGGAGCGCCACGTCGAGAATGCGCGCCGCGTGGCCGAGTTCCTGCGCGATGACCGGCGGGTGGCCTCGGTGAGCTACGCCGGCTTCCCCGAGAGTCCCTACTACCCGCTGGTGCAGAAGTACCTGAAGGGCAAGACCTGTTCGCTCCTGACCTTCGCGGTGCGGGGCGGCTACGATGCCGGGACGCGGTTCTACGACGCTCTGAAGCTCTTCAAGCGCCTGGTGAACCTGGGCGATGCGAAGTCGCTCGCCTGCCATCCGGCCTCGAGCACCCACCGGCAGATGTCCCCGCAGCAGCAGCGCCTCGCGGGCATCGGCCCCGAGACCCTGCGCCTGAGCGTCGGCATCGAGCACATCGACGACATCCTCGCCGACCTCGATCAGGCCCTCGCCGCGGCGGTCCCCGGCTGAGCGCAGCGAGCATGAGCGCAGAGCCCCTCGAGCCGCCGGTCGCGGCGCTGTTTCCCGAAAGAGCCGCCCGCGAGCAGGTGGAGGATCGCCTCACCCGCGCGCTCGCCGCTGCGGCTGAGCGCGTTCTCAAGGGCCCGGTCATGCCGGACATCGACATGACAGAGTTCCGCCGGGACCTCGCGGCCTTCGACTTCGCCGCGCCGCGCCCGCTCGATGAGGTGATCGACTGGGCGATCGGGCGCCTGGAGCACGGCACGGTGCACATGACGCACCCGCGGTATTTCGGGCTCTTCAATCCGCCGGCCAGCTTCCCGGCTCAAGTAGCCGACCGCATCTCCGGCGCCTTCAACCCGCAGCTGGCGAGCTCCGGCTCCTCGCCCGCGCCGGTGGCGATCGAGCAGCACGTGATCCGCGGGTTCGCGCAGCGGGCGGGATTGCCTGGGGAGTCCACCGGACACTTCACGACGAGCGGCTCAGAGGCCAACTACACGGCCCTCGTCTGTGCGCTGACGCGCGCGGACCCTAAGTTCGCGGAGGAGGGCGTGCGCGCCTTCCCGGGACCGGTGGCGATGTATACCTCGCGCGAGTGCCAGCCCGCGTGGCACAAGATCGCGCACCAGTCCGGCATCGGGCGCGCGGCGCTTCGGCTCATCGCGACCGATGGCGCCGGCCGGATGGATGCGCGCGCTCTGGCCGAGGCCGTGAGCGAAGACCGCCGCCGGGGCATCGTGCCGGTGTTGATTTCCACGACCGCCGGCACTACGGGTGCGGGCATGGTCGATCCGCTGGCGGCCTGCGCCGCCATCGCGCGCGAGGGCAACATCTGGCACCACGTCGATGCGGCGTGGGGCGGGGCCGCGCTTTGCTCCGAGCGCCTGCGGGGCGAGCTCGCCGGCATCGAGCTCGCGGATTCCGTGACCATCGATGCGCACAAGTGGCTCGCGACCACCATGGGCTGCGGCATGTTCATCACCCGCGACCCCGCGATCACGAGCGAGGCGTTCCGCGTCGGCGCCGAGTTCATGCCCTCGAGCGCGAGCAGCATCGACCCTTACCTCAACAGCGTGCAGTGGTCGCGCCGCTTCATGGGCTTGAGGCTCTTCCTGTCCCTTGCCGCGGCAGGTTGGCGGGGGTACGGCGCGCACGTGGAGCGCGCGGCACAGGTGATCGCCTCCGTCGAGGCTCGCCTCGCGGCGCTCGGCTGGAGCGTCGTCAACGATTCCAGGCTCGCCATCCTCTGCGTGCTGCCGCCTGAAGGCTCCGCGCCGGTGAAGGAGATCGTGCGCAGGATGCTGGCATCCGGCCGAGCCTGGTCGGCGGTGGCCAAGCTCGAGGGCCGGGACGTCTTGCGCATCTGCGCCACGCACGGTGAGACCTCGATGGCGGACGTCGAGGAGCTGGTGGCGGCGCTCGAAGCGGCGCGCTGAGCGATAGCGGCCCTGATGGCCGACCCTCCCCCTGATCAGGTCAATGAGTGGTGCCGAAGATTTCCTCGGCGCTCAGCGCGATGTCGATGAGACCTTCCGACCAGATGTTTGGCTTGAATCCGTTCTGTGTGATGAGTACCAACTGGATGTGCTTTCGGGTCCGCGTGACGCTTTGGAACGTCTCTATCTTCCGCCTGAGCTCGCGCGCATAAGCCTTGTCGATGCTGAACCTTTCGGCGTTGCGCTTGATCTCGCACAACGAGATGACCTGATCGTCGCGGTCGAATAGAAGGTCGATCTGTGCCCCCGAGCGATCTGCGCGGCCTTTCGCCGGCACGAAGCACCAGCTGCCGACTGCGAAGCTCACATGGTCCAGTCGCAGCGCCCTCTGTATCAACGGTACGTGTGTCAGGCAGATATTTTCAAATGTGTAACCGGCCCATGCCTCGTACGCACGCGTTCGTCGCTTCTCCAGCCAATACTTCTCACCGTTGGCCCGGAATACGCCGTCAGGTGCGCGTTCAATCCACGAGAGGTAGAAGTAAACGTACGGATCCACGATTCGGTGGAGGGTATTCTTCTTCCGATTCTCGTAAGGAGTGATCCGCGCGATGAATCCCGCTTCCTCGAGTTCCTTGAGCCTGCGATTGAGACTGCCTCCGGATTCCGCCTCGAGGGCGGCGAGAAGCGCATTGCGGGTGACGCCGGCCCGCTTTGCGGCAAGCACGCGTACGATTCTCTCGTAGACGTCCGACTCGCCGAACAGCGCGCGAAACAGTGTCGTGAATTCGGTGCGCAGGATGCCGTCCTTCGAGAAGCACAATGCGGCGATGTTCTGATCGACGGAAAGACGCTTGTCCAATTGATCGAGGTAATGGGGTACCCCGCCGATGGCCATGTAGAGCTCGATGACGGCTGACAGAGTCAGTCTGATGTTGCGACGGCTGAGGAAATCCGCGACCTCGGGGAGCGTGAAAGGTAGCAGACGGATTTGACGCGTGATCCGGTTGTGGAGCCCGCCCTTGGCGTGGATCAGGTTGTCGAGCATCCACGAGGCCGCGGAGCCGCAGAGGATGACGATGACCTCGGGCATCCTGGAGAACTGGGTGTTCCAGCTGTGATCAAGGGCTTGGATCAAGCCGGATTTCGGCGCCGCCATCCACGGCAATTCATCGAGGAAGATGACCGCGCGCTCGATCTTCTGCGCTTGGATGGTCGCACCCAGGGCCCTGGCAAGAGTGGAGAAGGCTTCACTCCAGGAACGCAGCCGGGGGAGCGGCCTGCCCCGGTAGAAAGCGGACTCGAGCACTTCCCTGAAGTGGGTCAATTGCACTGCGAGAGGCGCGTCCTTCTGGCCTGTGAATTCACAGTAGAGACTCCCGCGGCCGGTAAAGTACTCCCGGATGAGGTATGTCTTGCCGACGCGTCTGCGGCCGTAGAGTGCCACGAGCTCGGCCTTGCCCGAGGCGCACACCGCATCGAGCAGCGCCACTTCCCGGGCGCGGCCGAATACTCGATTCGAGGGCGTGGGCATGATTTGGCCAACTATCCAATCTATTGATGGCCAAATCTATACCCATCGTGCGGATTTGGCCAGCGATCTTCTATATAGGTGGCCAAATCGTGGAAGCCCACCCGGCGGGCCTCGAGCACCCACCGGCAGATGTCCCCGGAGCAGCAGCGCCTCGCGGGCATCGGCCCGCTGGTGGCCGCGCTCGAAGCAGCGCGCTGAAGGATCCCGGCAGCGTGTCGCTGCCGAGCCGCACGGCACGGCCCGTGCTGGCCCGAGCAGGGTCCTCTGATGTATCATTTGCGCACGCCCTGTCCGGTACTTCGCCTGAGCACGGCCCCGTTATGTGCTCGAAGCCGAGCCTTTGCCCGGAGCGGCCGCTGTCGAAGTGTCGGAAAACCCAGAATCCAAATCCGTTCCTGATATTCCCGAGCCGCCCGCGGACCGGGAGCTGCCCGTCGGCGGCGCCCCGGAGCACACCGAGGGGCCGGGCGGGGACATCCACCGCTACATCCAGCCGCCCACGCACGCCTCCTTTCAGGAGATCGCGTGGCGTGAGCTCGGCTCGCGCTCCCGGCGGCTCTTCCTGCAGGTTGGGCTCCCTTGGTCGGCGGCGCTCCTCGTGGGCCTCATCTCGGTGCTCTA
Organism: Pseudomonadota bacterium; assembly: GCA_019352035.1. Lineage (GTDB taxonomy): Bacteria > Pseudomonadota > Gammaproteobacteria > Steroidobacterales > Steroidobacteraceae > 13-2-20CM-66-19. The sequence continues at coordinate 23,312 of JABBNZ010000048.1, forward strand.
TGCCAAATGGAGCACCGACGCTTACGACGTCTTCATCGGATGGATCGCCGGCCGCTGGTGGCTCGCCTTCATCCTGACGCCCGGGCTCGCGGTCCTCGCCACTTATCTCACCCGCCGCTGGTTCTATGGCGCCGAAGGCAGCGGCATTCCGCAGGTCATCGCGGCGATCCACGCGCCGCGCGCGGAGAACGACGTGCTGATGAAGCGCCTCTTCGGGCTGCGCGTCATCTTCGGCAAGCTCGGCATCTCGCTCTTAGGGTTCTTGAGCGGCCTCACCATCGGGCGCGAAGGGCCGACGGTGCACATCGGCGCGGCCATCATGGCGGAGACGCGCCGCTTCTATCCGCACCGAAACGTCCGCCTCGAGCGCCAATTGCTCCTGGCCGGCGCGGCCGCGGGGCTTTCCGGAGCGTTCAATACACCGCTCGCCGGCGTCATCTTCGCCATCGAGGAGATCGCCCGCGACTTCGAGAGCCGCACCAACGGCACCATGATCACCGCCGTGGTGTTCGCGGGACTCACCTCTCTCGCGCTCGCTGGCAACTATCTGTACTTTGGCCAGTTGAACGTCCCGGAGTCGCTCCCCATCGCCTTCGCGCTGCCGGTGCTGGTCACCGCGATCGCCTGCGGCCTCCTGGGCGCGGCGTTCAACATGGCGCTGCTCAAATGGACGGTGTGGATGCCGAAGCCCGTGCAATGGCTCAAGGTGAAGCGCCCGCTCTGGTTTGCGCTCCTGTGCGGCATCATCATCGCGACCATCGGCGTGGTGAGCCGCGGCCAGACCTGGGGCAGCGGCTACGATCAGGCGCGGGAGCTCCTGCACGGCACCGCGCCGCTGAGCGAGGCGTTCGGCCTCACCAAGTGGGTGTCGCTCGTCGTCACTTACCTCATCGGCCTGCCGGGCGGACTCTTCTCGCCCTCGCTCGCGATCGGGGCCGGCATCGCCCAGTGGGTGCATTTCTTTTTCTCCTGGACCTCGATGGCCGCCGTCATCGCGCTTTGCATGACCGGCTACTTGGCTGCCGTGACGCAATCGCCCATCACCTCGTTCGTGATCGTCATGGAGATGACCAATGGCTCGGGGATGGTGATTCCGATGATGGCGACCGCGGTGATCTCCTCGCGCATCGCCCGGCTCTTCACCCCGCCGCTCTATGAGGCGCTGGCGGAGGAGAAGTATTACAACTATCAGCCGCCGCCCGAGAGCGGCATCACCGCCACCGTCGAGGAAGAGGCCGCCGAGTCCGCGACCGCCGCCTGAGGGCCGATCCGCTGCTATGCGTTATCGGGAATGCGGCGCTCCGCCGCAGCGGCGCGCCGGCACCCAGCCCTGGACCCAGCGGCTGCCGGGCAGCTACCCGTTCTGGGTGGACACGGCTCTCAATATGGCGGCGTCACCGCCGAATCGAGAGCACCGCTGGGCTCAATCTCGCGGCTATGCGGGCATGCCGCCCGGGCGCAGCGCCTGCAAGAACTCCTCGCAGGGCAGGCACAGTACATCGTCTCGCTTGAGGCGATCCTCACCCCGGTAGAGGAGGTACTGCCGGCTTTGAGGGTAGTCTGCGGCGAACTGGCGCAGGGCGGTCAGATCGCTGCCGTCGACGCGTTTGGAGTTCTTGACCTCGATGGCGTAGAGACCGCTTTCACCGTAGATGATGAAATCGACCTCGACCCGCGACCGGGTTTGCCAGTAGTGCAGCGCATGCTTGCCCGATGAGTAGTCGCACCAGGCGCGCAAATGCTGGGCGATCAGGCCTTCGAGGGCGGCGCCGTGCAGCTCCGTCGGAGAATCGATCGGGCCCGCGGGCCGGTTGGCGCGGAAGACACCCGTGTCGAAGAAATAGAATTTCGGGTGCACGGCCAGTTCGCGCTTCGCGCGATGGCTGAATACGTCCAGGCGAAATCCGAGCATCAGGTCCTCGAGAATCTGCAGATAGCCTTCCGCGGTCTTGCGGCTGACCTGGCATTCCCGCGATACGTTGGCAAGGTTAAGCACCGCACCATGGCTGAAGCTCATCGCCTGAAGAAACCGGCTGAACGCGCCGATGTCGCGCACCAACGCTTCCAGCTGCACTTCCTCGTGCAGGTAGAGAGCGTTATAAGCTTCCAGCGCGGCAGCGCAGTCGTGAGCCGCCCATACGACGGGCAGCATCCCTTGCTCGAGGGCCGTATCCAGCTTGAATCGGCTGCCGAGCTCCGCCGCCATGTAGGGGTGCATGTGTTTCTGCAAGGCGCGGCCGCCGAGAAGATTGACCCCCTGGCGGCGCAGCTTGCGCGCGCTCGACCCGGTGAGGATGAACTGCTGTCCGGTCTTGCGCTCGATGAGCAGGTGCACGACCTCGAGCAGGGTGGGTACCTTCTGGATCTCATCGATGACGATCTGTCTGGCTTGCGGATGGGCGGCCACCAGCTCCATGAGGTACTCCGGCTGGGCGGCATACCGCCGCGAGACCACCGGATTCAGCAGATCGATCCTCAGGGCGTCGGGATATTGATGCGCGCACCATGAAGTCTTGCCGGTTCCTCGCGGGCCCAGCAGGAAATAATGGTCGCGCCCCGGGGTGAGCAGGCGGGAATGGAACCGCACGACGGCCTCTCAAAATGGCGGCTCCGCCGCCGAATTGAGACTCAGAATGGCGACTCTGTCGCCATTTTGCAAGTTCTGGGCGGCTCGGTCCGGGATGATCCCCATGGGTCGTGTGGATTATCCCCAACACCATCGCCGAATTGAGACTCAGAATGGCGACTCCGCCGCCATTTTGCGGGTCCTGACCGAATCCGCGATCTCGGATGCGTCCGGTGGCGAGAGCCGCGGCCGCTGGTGAGGCTGGAGGCCAGCTCGCGATGCGGTCGCATCTATCCCGGGGGAGTGGGGCTCGCGGCACTGCTGCAGGACTTGCGGATCCGGTTGCGCAGCCGGCCTACATGCGAGAGGGCGCGCGCGGCCAGGCCGGGCGCGGTGTGATTGAATCGCATCAAGGTCAGCACGGCGGCCTTGCGCGGCCGCCAGTCCGCCATCCAGGCCGTGTCGGTGACCAGGCTCACCGTATCCGTATCCCCGCTCTCGCAGCTCGTCCTCAGGAGGTGATCGAGCAGCAGGTTGCCGGGCGTCAGCTCGCGATGGCTCTCGTCATAGCCGATCTTGAGCACGTTGAGCGCCCGGCCCGCCCGAACGCAGAGCTGGGCCGCCGCGGTACGGCCATTGAGTCGCAGCAGGTTGATCTCGGGGCGCCATACGCCATTGCCGCCCTGGGTGAGGAGCTCATAGAACGCGCGGCGATCCGCCACCTGCCCGATCGCGCTGCCTTGCTCGGCCTTCCAACCGGACGCTTCGACCTCGAGGAACTCCGTGAATGCTTCGGCGATGCCGTGACTGGCATCTGTCCGCAGGATCTCGATGTCATTCTTGCCCCGCAGGCGCTTGCTCGCCTGCTTGAGCGACTTCTTCAGCCGCGAGGCGTAATTCGCCGCGATCGCCTCATACCCCTCGCGGCAGGAGAACCAGCTCGACTTCCCATCGAGGATCGCGACGTGGTGCTCAGCCAGTACGGCGGCGGCCTTGGAGTCCTCGCGGACCTTCTGCAAGAGGATGACATCCCATCTGACATCTGCGCGCGCAAGGGCGCCTCGCAGGGCGCGGTCGAGACCGGCGATGGGCAACGGCTCGCTCGCCGCGATGTCGCACAAGAGGAGATCCGGGTGCGCCGGCAAGGCCAGCGCCCGCACCGGCACCTTGTAGACCCGCGTCGTTTGGGCGCAAAGCGGCAGCACGCCCACGGGCGAGGCGCCGCGCATCAGAATCGCAATGACCCAGGCGGTGCCGCCGGCCCCGAGGGAGCGATGGTAGGCGTCGTACCATTCGAAGGTCTGCCCATGGTAGCCCGGGGTCCCCCGAGCGCAGACGTCCCGCCACGCCTCTTGCGCCTCGGCGGGACTGCGGGCGATGCGAACCGCGATGGGACCGGCGGACGCCGCGCTCACAATGAGTCAGGCGGCCCGCCGGGCCTGCCTGGCGCGGATGGCGGTCGCGTAGATCTCGAGCGTGCGCGCGCCGATGATATCCCAGGTCAGGTTCTCGGCGGCATGCTGTCGAAGTCTCAAGCCCGCGGCGCGGCTCAGAGGCT
>JABBNZ010000171.1 GCA_019352035.1 Pseudomonadota bacterium
CGATGGGGCGCTCGTTTTCTCGGACAGTCCCCAGTTTGACGGCCGCTGGCTGCACCGTCTGCTGGGCGTGGCAGGGATCACGACGCCGCTTCCCGTTCTCCACATCGCCCGGCTCTACGGCCACGCCTGCGAGCCACTGCGCCAGGCTTTGCCGGCCCCCGACGCGCCGGCGTATTGCGACGCGCAGGAGCGCGTCCGAAACCTGGTTCGCGAGATCGTCGCGCGGGCGGAGGAGGCCGAAGCCCTGCGGCCGCGGGTCCAGCACCGGGCGTTGCCTGATGCAGAAAGTCTGTGGCGGACCTGGCGGCTGGTCCAGCAGGGTGTCGCCAAGGCGATCGAGGCAGGACAGGTCGGGGGCTGAGGGCCGGGTTGGCCGGATTCCTGGCCGCCGATGCTGCTCGAGGAGAGAGGTTGCCGGTGGTGCAGCCGTCGAGTCCATTGCCGTTTCGCTGACTTCGCGAGGCAAATGAGGTTTGTTTTCCGGCCGACCTGCCGGGACAGATACTTACCCGAGGCCAACCGCGGGGTCGTCGCGCCCAGCGTCGATGGCGCCTTCAGGCGCACGGTAGCGGGCCGCCGGTTTCGCTGGAGTGGACACACCCGCGGCACCCGATGATGTAGCTTTCGCCTCCAATGGCCTGATCTCTGCAGGTACGGCGCTGCGGCGCCAATTCGCCGACGCCAGACTCCAAAGAGATGTCCTCCAGGCGCATGCCGCGGCCATTGCCTGGCCGAACACGGCTCGCAATCGAGGCTCCCATTTGGTCAGGAACGCTGCATCGAGTCGCGGCAAGGGATACCGTGCGCCGCGGCAGCGTGCGCTCATCCGGCGCCGCAGGGTTGCACTGGCGCCGACGGCACCGGCCATTGCGGCGCCCGGGGCGATTGGGTCGAGCCGTCCGGCTCGGGCGGGGTCAGACATCTCTGACACCACGAAGTTTCGCGCCATTTGTGTAATCTCGGCGAACGATGCCGGCTCCCGCCTCTGATCGCGCCCGTACGCCGGACCAATGAGGCTGTTGGTGTCCAACACCACTCGAAGTGTTTCGTGCTGGCGGGTGAACGCGATCGCGGCATCTGCCGGCCCCAGCGCTCCGGAGACCAGCAGCCACGCTCGGTCGCACGAGACGTCGGAAGCTGAGGACCATGGCAGCGCGTAAGCATAATCGATCAGCCGGGCGTCCTCGATCCATTGCAGTCCCCCCCCATCGAGTTGCACCGCGACTGCGGCCGTCACACCCGATCGCACGGACACGACGGTGCCGATGCCAGAAGCGATCCAATGCTGGACACCACCGACTCGCCTGGTCAGCGCGAGACGGTCGCCCACCGCCACCATAATCTCTCTTGGACGCTTGGCTCCGTTCGATTCCTCACCCTCTGCTGTTAGCCTGATATCCGCACCCTGGAGGAGTCCGGCACTGCGACAGATTGCTCGCAATGTTGGGGTGAGCGCACGGGCGCTCGCCCAGGTCGGTGTCACGACCAGACGACGCGTCTGTCCTAGCTCACCAAGAATGTCGGCTTCCAGCTCGTGGATGATAGTCGACATCGCATCCGCCTGATCGGCGGCCCACGTTACGAGGCCCCTTCGCTCGTACTCTGCAAATGCCCGGCCGCCCCCGCCGCGGCCGAAGTCCAGTGTCGCGGCGCGCATCCAGCCGGATTGTCTTCGCATCGCGACCGACAGCGCGCTGGTGCCGACATGAAGGCCGAGTATCCGGAAAGCATTCCATTCCTGTAGCGGCAGCATGGCGTCGGCCGCGTCAACCAGGATCACCTTCATGTTCCGCGCAGCCATCTGGACAATGAGCGCAGCCATCTTCTGGAGAGGTACCGACCCGGCTTCGTCGACGATGATCACGGCTCGGCCGCCGTTCGGAAATGACCCCGCCGCCGACCCGAGGGACGGGGAGGCATGTAGCCGATATGCTTCCGCGAACTCTTCGGGCCGCAGGGTCGAGGCATGACCAATGACGTGCGGTAGACCGGCCCGCTTTGCGACGGCGCCGATGAGACACAGCAGCCGCGACCGCAATGGGCCGGACGGGCAGAGCAGGACAGATACCGTACCTCGACCGAGTGCGTGAGCCACCTGTTCGACTTCCAACCACGAAGCCGTCGATGTTGCGAGGGTCCTCCGGACCCATGCGGCCGGAAGTTCCGGTGCCACCCCCCGACGCCCTGCCAGAAACAGAATCTCCCTTTGCGCGCGAAGGTTCGCATGTGAAGTGTAGCACGATTGGTGCACGGATTGGACTTCGATCAGTCTGCCATTCCCGATGAGTTCCGTCGTCGCTTCGAGCGCCATGTCCGCCGAGCAACCACCAAGCATCGCTTTCAAGGACAGCCGGAAGAGTTCCCGTCGTTCAAGAAACGGACTCGTCTCGAGTTGGCGCTCGATCGGAGCAAGAATCCGATCTCGGATTTCACGTTCGTTCCACTGTGCAGCTGGTCTGGCCGTCTCTACTGCGTGTCGTGCAGCCTTCCAGATATCGCCCCGCACCAGTCCAATCTCCGCCAATTCCGCGGTCCAACGTCGCTCAAGATCATCCGCCGATGGGAGAGACGCCTTCGGCGGTCGCGTACGTAGAGAATCCATCCGCGCGCGCGCTGGATTGTCTTTCGTCTCATATCCATTGGCCCGCGCCATGGCTACGATCGCCCGTCGACGTTTGCTAAATCTCAGCAACCAGTCCGACTTGATTCCTGCAACTTCGAATCCGTATGGCGACGGCACGATGAACAATCCGAATTCCGCGACGAGTCCCCACGATAATTCGCATTGGAATACGGCGTCAACGGTGTGTAGCCAACCGAGTAGACGGCGCGTATCGAGGGCTCCGGTGGTTCCGTCCTCTCTGACCGCGACATTCGGGAGGGGGACGTGTACGTGTTTGTTTGGGTCTCCTGCTCGGCTCAGCACATGGACGAACAATGGTGCGACGAGCTCCGCAGGAGGGTCGTGGGCCCATCCGGCTTTTCCGCGACGGCTATACAAAAGCCGTTCGGAAAACACGAAGTCCAAGGCCCGTTCGACGGCGGCGCATCCGAGGATCTCGATCCGCCGCCGCGTCGCTGCATCACCGGACATCCACAGCAAAGATACCGACTTCGGGGCACTGAAAGTGAGGTCATGGAACTGAACACGGTCGCGGTACGTATCCCGGACCAGGCGCTTTCCTGATTGCGGATCGCTCCCAGCCGCCAGGCGCCGGAAGGCAGGCCAGTCAATCGGCGCTTGGTATTTTGCCCATCCGTTATCGGTCCGTCTCGAGGTCCACCAGAAGGGATCGACCGATCGTAAATCTGCTTCGAGCGTCTTCGCAGGCGACGGTTCAAGATCCTCCGAGTAGTAATAATGCGAGTCCCGGGCAGATTGGATACTGAGCATGTTGAACTTCTCCGCTGGAATTCAGGTTCGCGTTCCGGTTGATGGTCGGATCCCGGTCGGCCTTGGTTCCCCCCGCGCAAGGCTGCTGCTGCGGACGGCGTCGACCACGAAGTCCGCGATGAGTCCGATCATTTCCTCAAGAGATGCCAGTGTCTCTTCTGTTTTCCGGACCAGCTCCCTCGTGGACTCGATTGTGAGTCGCGTATCACTCATATTGGCGATAGCATCCGATATTACCTCCGTCCGCGACGTACTCCGCAGCGTCGCGAGGCTATCCGCAAGGCGAATCGTGTCGGACGGTAGCTCAAGCCGTACTCGGACCATGCAACCTACTGATCTGTTTTGCTTTATCGATGGCATTGGGCGGTCTCCATGCTGTTCGAGTGCGTACGGTGTGAGAACTCAACAGCGGAAGGTGCGATCTGGTTCTCACACGGACTGTAACCGGGCGGGATGAAAGACTCTATCCACCGAGATGGTGTTGAGCGCGGCAGCGGGGCTTAGGAACGCGGCTCGGATATACGCGACGAGATCGGCCGCGCTCGCGGGCGCGGCCGATCTCGGCAAGAGGAGAGGTGCGGCAGGGAAACCGGGGAGAACGTAATGAAAGTCATGGGGGTTCTCGAGGGGCGGGTGGGCGTGAGATAGTACGAATGAAGGGCAAGGTTGAAAAAGGCGCAGGGAGAGGCGTGTGCATATGGCTGCCGGCGGAGGGAATGTTGGGGCGAAGTGGCAGAGGGTTGTTCTTTCATGGCGGCGGCGACAGAAAAGACTAGCCGTGCAGTGGCAACGAAACAGGAGGTGAGAATGGCTGGACGTGAGCGTGTCGACGGGGATAAATGGCAAAAGGCCATGGAGGTGTTGGTCAAAGACGCCGAGGCGCGCCCGCCGCAAAATCGTGTGACCCTCAGGGAGGCGGTGCAGTCGGCCGCGCCGGCGATTCGGCGGCTTCGCAGGCTCGGCCGCGGGTGGGCCGAAATTGCGTCCTCTCTGCAGGCGCAAGGCTTCAGCATCTCAGCGTTGACGCTCGAACGCTATTCACGGTCTGGCCGCGCACGGTCGGTGCGCTCGGTCCGCAGGGCGAAAGGCGGATCGGAAGAAGCCACCTCTCGCAGCGCGGATCCGGCTCAGACACATGGCGAGTTATTCGCGCGGCGACTGGCGGACTAGTACATATCCCGCAGGAACTGGCTACCTTACCCGGTTCGATCCGCCATCATCGGAAATCCCTCGTCGGCACTCGGATGCCGCCATGAAGGCGGTCCTGGTGCGCGCCGACCGCGCGCGGATCGGGACCGCCGGGATGGGTCACACCATCGCCGCGACCGTGCGAAATCC
>JABBNZ010000172.1 GCA_019352035.1 Pseudomonadota bacterium
CCGAGACTGATGCTGGCGGTCTTGCTCATGTAGGGCCTCCGATGGATTACTATTTTTTAGTAATTATGGGTAGCCGACCCGCTCCGTCCGCCGCGCAGGCGCGACGCCGCAGGTGCCCCCCTCAAAGCGCCCTACGCATAGGGTGTAATCGTCGCCAGATTACAACCAGAGATCGAGATTCCGTACGGCGACCCCTCAGCTTGTGGAGTCGCAAAAGGCCGGCAGAGGTCGGCGATCTGTGCGTCGAGCGACGGGAAGGAATGAGGCGGAACCAACAGCGGAATTCGCTTTGGTTTTCGTACGGACGACTCGGCCTCGTGGACGCAGTCGACATAAGTAGCTGATTTGGCGGAGAGAGAGGGATTCGAACCCTCGAAGGGCTTTTGACCCTTACACCCTTAGCAGGGGTGCGCCTTCGACCGCTCGGCCATCTCTCCGTCCTGGGGAAAATACACGTGGCCCAGCCACTTGGGAGCGTGGGCGACCTTCCCGCGAAGAAGGGCGGCCATGATACTGCAAGCGGGCGGAGATTTCTCGGCCCATGCTGCGCCGCTCCTTCGGTGCTAGCGCCGGGCCGGGCCCGGATCCAGCGCTTCTCAATAATGCATCTGCCAGGCGAGGCCAATGCTGCTACCCGGGTCGTTCTCCGGGGTCGTGCCCTGGGCGGTCGCATTGCCGTTGCCGAGGCGGGTCTGCAGCTTCAAATGGCGGCTGAGATCGATATCGACCTGCACCTGGCTGGTGCCGTACGTCGTCTGCGTGGCGGCGACATAGACCCTGTTCGAGACGTACTTTCCGGCAGTGACGCTCGCACCGCCCGTCTGGGTGCCGCCGCCAGCGGTGGTCCCGCTGGGCGGCGCCGCGCTTCCCACGGACAGCGTATTCAGGCCCAACCCCTTCTTGATCCAGGTGAGCGGATTCCACTTACTGCCGCCGCTCCCGCCGGCGGGACCGATCCCGCTCAGGCTCGCCAGCGCAGCGCCGGTCTCGGCGAGCTCTACGGCGCTGAGCTTCGATGCCGGCTTGCCGAACAGAAGCAGGCCCAGCAGGTCATCCTGCGGGAGCGGCGGATTGCTGGAGAGCGCTATTTTCGGGGAGTCCGCGAAGCCGGTGATGCGCAGGGTGACCGTCGTGGGACCGTTGTAGATCACGGTCGACTGCGCCACGAAGTCGAGAGAGGGGTCCAGCCCGCCCTTCAGGCCCTCTCCGTTGAAGCTCACCCGCCCGCTCTTGAAATTGAGGTTGGTGCCCGCGAGTGTGAAGCTGCCCCGCACCATGGAGAATCCGCCGCTCACCTGCGGGCTGGCGGAGGTGCCCCCGACCTTCAGCTGCCCACCGAGCTGGGCGTTGAGCCCTCGGCCGTGGACGAAAATGGCCGCGGGCGCATCCAGGGTGATCCCGAGGCCGATGACGAGCTTCGATGCCGCGGCAGCGACAGGCTGCGCCGGCTTCCCCGGACGCACCACGTGCAGGCTCGCCACGCTGGGCGGGAATCCGTTGGGCACGGTGATGGAGGCACGGTTGACGTGCACCTTGCCCGTGATGTCCAGGCGCTTGCGCAGCGTCCCGGCCACCAGCATGTTGGTATCGAGATTCGCGGTCAGGATGTCGTTCGTGATCGGTTGGATATGATGAGCCGTCAGCGTGATGTGGACCGGGATATCGTGCTGCAGCAGACCGACCGTTCCCTTCGCGGACAGCTGGCCGGGTCCTGCGCGGGCGGTCATGCTCTCGATCCTGAGGATGCCCTGCCCGCCGACGAGCCGGGCATCGATGTGTTCGAGATGCACGCCTTCGGTGTAGTCGCGCAGGTCTGCGTCGACGAGACGCACCACGCCGCGGATCTGCGGTGCACGAGCCGTTCCGGAAACGGAGGCGTCGACCATGAGCGTTCCCGCCGCCCGCTCGCCGCGGGCCTCGAGAACGGAGTTCATCAGGGCGGCATCCATCCTGCCCGCGATCTTCAGGGCGACCGGCCCCACGCCGCCGAGCGGCGCGCGGCCGCTCAGCGTCAGTCGCGATGCCGGCCCGGCGGCAAGCTGCGCGAGAACGGTCGCGGTGCGGCCGCGCAATCGCGCCGAGCCGTGGATGTTGACGGCGGGCAAGCCCTGCGCGGCGGAGTTGGCGAGCTTCAGGCCGGTGAGCGCGAGCGATGCCCGGCCGACGGGCGCCGCGCGGGTGCCGAGCAGTTGCGCGCTCGCCTGGAAACTCCCCTGGGAGAGCAGATGCGGGACGAATGCATCCACCAGCGCCGCATCCACGTGGCGGATCGAAGCCTGGAAATTCAGGGCCGGCGAGAGCTCCCCGTCGATGGCGACGACGGCTTTCTGCGCGCCGAGCCGTAAGTTGCGAACGGTGATCCCGCGAGCGAAGAGGACACGGGCCGGCGAGAGCAGCCGCACCGTCACCCGCTGGCCGTGACAAGCTCGACGGGAGCGATTTTGGGCGGCGCAAGCCGGCCCCGAAGGGGCTGGGCCCACGAGGGGCCGAGCAAAGCGGGCCTGGAGCCGGTCGAGCTCCAGCACTTTCCTCGTCTCATCGAGCCGTGCGCCGGCGGTGAGGCTCACCGAAGAGCCGTGCAATGCCGCAGACTGCGCCGCCAGCTGGATGCGCAGCCCATCGAGAGGACCCGCGGCGGAAAGCCGGGCGTTGCCCGAGACGCCGGCCGCCACGACATGATCAGCCACCAGGTCGAATCTCGCGCGCATGCCGCCCGGCCCCGGCGCGAGGTCGATGCTCGCCGCAACCGCGCCTTTCAGGGGCTTGCCGACGAAGGGCTGCAGATCGGACAGGTGCGCGACCCGCAGCCGCAGCTTGCCGCGGGCTGCCGCCAGATTCGAGCCCGCGGTCAGATTCCCATGGATGTTGAGGCTCTTCCAGGTGACGCTGGGAATCACGATGTGGACGGTGTTGGCGGTGGCTCGCGCGACGGTGGCCTGGAGCCGAAGCGGCGCGCCGCCGAACGTGCCGTTTGCCTGCATCGACGCATTCGGCGCCGAAGGCAGGCCCCGCGCCTTCAGGGTCGCCTCGATCGTCCCCGGCGGCGAGCCGTGCATAGCGATCTTCGATCGCACCCGCACGTCGGCCGCCAGGGCGTGCAGCGGGCCTTCGGCCGTGCCGGTGCTGGCGAGGGAGCCGGCGACCGACGGCCAGATGAGCGCGAGATTGGGCAGGGAGAGCTGCCAGTGCGCACGTACCGACCGCAGCGGACTCGATGCGCCGGGTGCCGCCCGTTCAGCGGTTCCATGGCCCGACACCGACAGTGCGCGCCCGCTCAGCTTCAAGGTTTCGATGTCCACGGCGGCAGGCGTCATGGCGCCCGCCACGTGCAGCCGCATGCCGGTGCCGAGGAGCCTTGCGGCCATGCCGGCGCCGGCGAGATCGCCCGTGCCTCTCACGTCCAGGGTGGTGTTCTTCCCCTGCTCCGCGAGCTTGCCGGAGAGAGTCATCGTGCCGCTGATGCTCTCGTGATAAAGCGCGGCGAGCGCCCCCACGTGATTCAACTTCAGGTCGAAGTTGGCGCGCTTCGCCCCGGAGGTGATCGCATGAACATCGAGATCGAGCAGCCGATGGGTCAGGGTCAGTCGCAGCGGCCGGCCCGCGGCATCGGGATGCCAGTTCGCATCCACGTTGAGCGGGGAGCCCTGGAGAAGCTGTGCCTGCGAGCCGGTCAGCAGGATGCCGCTCGCCGTCGCGTGCAGCGTCAGCACCTTGCCATTGGCATGGAGTTTCGCCTGCAAGGCGCCAAGGCGCGCACCGTCGGGCAGCTCGAGTCCCTGAAGATCCAGAGCGCCGGTGGCGCGAGGAGCGGTTAGCGGTCCCACCCAGCGGCCGTGCAGCGCCACACGCCGCCACGCGAGCCCCTGGCGGGGCGACATCGCCTGGGAGTCGACCGAATACGACAGATCCGCCGACCGGCTCACCAGGTCGATCGTGCCGTTCGCGAGGGCGGTGAGCTGGCCGGCATGCGCATCGAGCGCAAGTCTCTCGGCATTTCGCGGTCCCTGCAGGCGTGCCACGACGGAGAGCGCGCCCAGGTGGGGCAGGTTCACCAGGTGCTCGAGCGGCCCTCCCGCCGGCTCCGCGAGGCGAAGACGGGCGCTCATGCGGGAATGTGCGATCTTAAGCGCGACATCGTAGTCGCCCATGCCGTTGGTGCGGTGCGCCACCAGATTCGCCCGCATTTCCCGCATCGACTTGTAGTGAAGATCGCCGCGGACGTTGAGCCGAGCCCTGAGGCCCGCAGCCGCGGGCTCGAGCACGAGCGCACCGATCTCGATGCGATCGACGTCGATGGCGGGCAAATGCGAGCTGCTGCTGCGGGAGCTCGGGGAGGAGGTGCTGACCGGACGCCGCAGCACATCCACGCTCTGGATGCCGAGACTGCCGACGTGCAGGTCCCACGCGAAGAGCGCGAGCGGCGACCAATGGATCGAGATGCGCCGCGCCCGCATCCATTCCCCCTTGGGATCGCGCAGCTGCAGGCTCGCGATCTCGATGTCGCCCGGGAAGGCTCCCCCGAGCCCGGCGATGAGCACCCGCCCGGAAGTGAGTTTCGCCGTCTCGCCCGCGAGCAGCCGCCGCCCCGGCCCGGTGTTGCCGGCGACGATCACGGCCGCGATGAGGAGCAGGATGAGGAGCAGCAGCCCGCCCAGGCTCCAGGCCGTGATGCGCAGCGCGCGCCGCATCAGAACGCCTGCCCGAGACCGATGTAGATCTCGAAAGT
>JABBNZ010000173.1 GCA_019352035.1 Pseudomonadota bacterium
GGGAGCTCGAGCCGGCCGACCTCGAGCACGGGTATGCGATTCAACTCGAGACCGTGAAACTGCGCGGTGAGCCGGTGGCCGGCTACAAGATCGGCCTCACCCACCCGGCGGCGCAACAGGCCGCCGGCGTATCCGCGCCGATCGCCGGCCGCCTTGCGCCAAGCGACATCGTAAGAGAAGAGGGCACAATCCGGCTCGCACCGCAACATCTTCGGATCGTCGAGGCGGAGCTCGTCTTCGAGATCGGGCGCACGCTCTCGGAATCGGATCTGCCGGTTCGCGAGCAGACGCTTCGCGACAGCATCAGCGCCGTGTACGCGGGCATTGAGTTGTGCAACTCGCGCCTGAGCGCGGCCGATCCTCCGCTGCCATCGATCGTCGCCGACAACGGCAATGCGGATCGGCTCATCGTCGGGGAGCCGCTGGCCGACTGGCAGGTACGGCTGCGCGCGGAGCTTCCCGTGCTGCTCACCCGCGGCAGCGGCGAGCCCGTGCACGGCTCCTCGCTGCGCGTGCTCGGATCGCCCCTCAAGGCGGTGCTCTGGCTCGCCAACTGGCTCATCTCCCGGGGAGAGCGGCTACAGGCGGGCGTCCTCGTCGCGAGCGGCAGTTGCACGGGGATGACCGAGATTGCGCGCAACGACGTAGTGACCGCCGTCTTCGGCGGCGCCGCGAAAGTCACGGCGGAATTCAAATCAACGCAGAATCTGGTCGAGGCACGAGCATGACGATGGCGCTGGGATTGAAGGGTAAGGTGGCGATCGTGACCGGCGGCAGCGTCGGCATCGGCAAGGAGACCGCGCGCATGCTCGCCGCGGAGGGAGCGCGGGTGGTGATCTGCGCCCGCACGCAATCGGTGCTGGAGCGCGCTGCCGCCGACCTCTGCGCGCAGACCGGTGGCACCGTGGTGGCGATTCCCGTCGACACGACCGACTCCCGGTCCGTGAGCTCGCTGGTGGCCCAGACCGCCGAGCGATTTGGCGGGGTGGACATTCTCGTCAACTGCGCCGCGGCGCCGGGCGGGCTGGTGCGCAACAACCTCGATGAGGCGGATGATCAGGCGCTGCTCGCCGATTTGAATACCAAGCTCCTCGGGTATTTTCGCATGTGCAAGGCCTGCGCTCCGTACATGCGCAAGGCCGGGTGGGGGCGGATCGTCAATGTCGGAGGCCTGACTGCCCGGTGCACAGAAGCGCTGAGCGGCATGCGCAACACCGCGCTGGTGCATCTCACCAAGACTCTCTCGGATCAGTTGGGTCCCTTCGGAATCACCGTGAACATCGTGCATCCGGGCGTAACCCGCACTGAGCACGTGGAGTCCTGGTTCGCCGACCTGGCCCGCCAGGAGGGGATCTCCCTCGAAGCGTTCATCAAGCGCGAGGCGGCCGATCCAGCCGCGATTCGTCGCATGCTTGAGGTCGATGAGGTTGCGAACGTCATCGTGTTCCTGGCCTCCCGCGCCTCGAGCGCGATCACCGGCGAGTCCATCGCGGTCGACGGCGGGCTCTCGCGAGCCGTGTATCTCTGAACCGCGCAGCGCCCGGAGCACGCGCCCGCGACCGACCGCATTTCAACCCCACGCTGCGGAGATTCTGGAAATGAGCGAGCGATTCACCGAGGGCCGCAGGATCCGTGCCGAAGTCCTGGGCGAGGATGCCGTCCGCCAGCGGCTGGATCAGGCCGACGCGTTCAACAGAGCGTTTCAGGAATTGATCACCGAGTACTGCTGGGGCGGCTGTTGGGGTGGCACGGCGCTGAGCCGCCGCGACCGCAGCCTCCTCAATCTTGGAATGCTGTCGGCGCTCAATCGACCCGAGGAATTCGCGCTGCACGTGCGCGCTGCGCTCCGCAACGGCCTTACGTCCGAGGAAATTCGTGAAGCGCTGATCCAGGTCGCCGTCTACTGTGGGGTCCCCGCGGGTGTGGAGGCGTTCCGGATCGCGACCCGGGTGCTGGCAGAGGCAGACGCCGCAGCGGCCAAGCCCAGGTAGTGCGCCGGGCATGCACGGCTGGGCGGGCTGCGGCGCGCGCGCGGGCTCGTCCGGCAGGTCGGGCTCCCTGGCGCAGGCGCGTCCGTCGCGCTTGTGCCCGCAGTTTCCCCAACGGCGGTCGCTCACGCACCACATTTTCCCGAGAGATTCGCAGAGTACCCTTAGGATGAAGATCAACGATTCCTCGCTATTGCGCATGCAGGCCTACATCGGCGGACAGTGGGTCGCCGCCGAGGATGGCGCGCAGACCCCGGTCTCGAATCCCGCCTCGGGAGAGCGGATCGGCACGGTGCCCAATCTGCGCGGCGCCCAGGCGCGCGCCGCGGTCGAGTCCGCCTACGAGGCGTTTCCCGCCTGGGCGGCTCGGGCGGCGCACGAGCGCTCGCGCATCCTGCGCAGGTAAAGAGTCCGGTTTCGGCCGCGAAGGCTCTCGCCATGGAATCCTGGAATACACCGAAATGAAGTGCGTATGCGTGGGCCTGTGAGCCCCCGCGGGCAAAGCTTGCGGCACCGCGCCCTACGGGCCAGATCCAGCCCGGGCGGACCGCTGATTGATGCAATGAAGCAACAAACGTCACTAATGAGCGGATTGTTTACCGTTCAGAAATGATCGGCTATGATCGCAGTCGCACCTGCACCGGGCGAGCGAATCGCACGGGTAACCCAAAGGAGCGAGCCATGATCCCCCGACGGCACCGCGCCGCGCTCGACCTCCGCCGCTCTTGCGATGAGTCGAATCGGCCTGCGCGCATCAGTCTCGTGATGGGATACGCAGCCGGCTTCGGAGGGCTGTGCTGATGCACGGGACGCTTCCCGCCGCCATATCCGCCGCGCGCTCGCCGGAAGAGCAGATTGCGACCTCGCTCGTCGAGCAAGTGGTTCGGGACGGCTACGGCGTCGACGCACGCGCCGAGCGCTTGACCGGCGAGCGGGATCAGAACTTCCGGATGCGCACCGCGGATGACTCGGGGTTCGTTCTCAAGATCGCGCATGCCGAGGAATTACCCGTCGTCATCGACTTGCCCATCGCAGCCCTGTTGCACCTCGAGCGCGCCGATCCGGCGTTGCCTTGCCCGCGCGTGGTCCGCAGCCGCGACCGCACTCGCGTGACCTTCCGCGATGCAAACGGCGCCGAGCGCACTGCCTTTTTATATACCTTCCTGCCGGGCAAGCCGCTGTTGTCGGCGACGCGCTGCCGGTCCCAGCGGACCGCCTGCGGACGGCTGCTCGCGCGTCTCGGGCACGCGCTGCGCGCCTTCCAGCATCCCGCAACCCGGCGATCACTGATCTGGGACCTGATGCAGGTACCGGCGCTCGATGCCGTATTGCATCGTCTCCCCGACATGCGATATCGCCAGTTCTGCGCGGCGTTCGTACGGCAGTTTTCCACGGAGATCCTGCCTCGCCTGCGGGCCCTGCGCTCCCAGCCGGTCCACAATGACTTCAATTCGCGCAACCTGCTGGTCGATCCAGACGACGAGACCCGCATTACCGGCATCATCGATTTCGGCGACCTCGTGCATACCGCGCTCCTCGCCGACATCGCGGTCGGTGTCATCGGCCAGCTCGCAACCGCGCAGTCCGCCGATGAGGCGATGCTCGAATTCGTCGAGGGCTACCGCTCGGTCGAGCCGCTGCGCCCGGAGGAGCTCGAACTGCTGAAATGGCTCATTGCCGGCCGAATCGTCCAGAACGTGACCATGACGTCCTGGTACCGCGCCCACGGGCCGGCCGGCGGACACTTCGACACGTTCGACGCCGACTACTTCGAATGGCGGGTGGCCCTCGCCGAACGCCTGACTCAGACACCATCCCCGTTCCTATGAGGATCACCGCGAGATCAGCGCCATGACACACCCCTCGTTCCAGGATGCCGTCGCGCGCCGGCAACGGGTCCTGGCACCGACTTATCGACTGTTTTATTCGGACCCGATCCACATGGTGCGCGCCGAAGGCGTTTGGATGTATGACGCCGACGGCCGGCGCTATCTCGACGCCTACAATAACGTGCCTGTGGTAGGCCATTGCCATCCGGACGTGGTTTCCAGAATTGCCGACCAGGCGGCGCGGTTGAACACCCATACGCGCTACGTGACCGACGGGCCGGTCGAGCTGGCCGAACGGCTGCTCGCAAGCGTCCCGGCGGAATTGACCTCGGTGACGTTCACGTGCACCGGAAGTGAGGCGAACGATCTGGCGGTACGGATCAGCAAAGCCGCCACCGGCGGCAGCGGCTTCATCGTGACCAGCGGCGCGTATCACGGTACGACGGAGACGCTGTCCGGAATGTCGCCCGTGACGGGCGCTCCTACCGCCCCGGGAGTGTTCACCGTAGCCGCACCGGTCGATGCGCGTGACGCCGAGAATTTCGGCGCGCGCGTGGAGGAGTGCCTGCGGACGATGCGCGCGGTCGGCATCAAACCGGCCGCCCTCCTGGTCGATACCATTTTCGGCAGCGACGGCGTCATCTCACATCCCGAAGGCTTCCTGCGCGCCGCCGTCGAGGCGATGCACAGAGCCGGCGGGCTGTTCATCGCCGATGAAGTGCAGCCCGGATTCGGCCGCACGGGTGCGAGCATGTGGGGCTTCCAGCGGCATGGGATCGTGCCGGACATCATCACCATGGGCAAGCCCATGGGCAACGGCCACCCCGTGGCGGCGGTGCTGTCGACCGACCGGGCGATGCATGAATTCGCCGAGCGGTATCGTTACTTCAATACCTTTGGCG
>JABBNZ010000049.1 GCA_019352035.1 Pseudomonadota bacterium
CAAGTCACGGGGCTGGCCGCGCAATACGGCGGGATGCCGCTTCGCGCCGATGAAAAAAAAGCCCCGCTTTCGCGGGGCTTGAATGTTGCGCGGAATAGGGGGTCTTGCTCCGCGTCTTTCAAGGGGGCGCCCGATTTTGGGGTCGGGCGCCTCCTCTAACCAGTGCCGACAGGTTATCGGCTCATCTTTTCAGAATCGATACCTCTTTCGAGGGGGCGTTACATATCCATTCCGCCCATGCCGCCGCCCGGCGGCATCCCACCATGGCTGTGCTCCTCTTCCTTCGGAGCCTCGGCCACCATGACCTCGGTCGTCAGCAGCAGGCCCGACACCGATGCAGCATTCTGCAGCGCCAGGCGCGTGACCTTGGTGGGATCGAGAATGCCCTGGTCGATCAGGTCACCGAACTCGCCGGAAGCGGCGTTGTAGCCGTAGGTGCCCTTTCCGTCCTTGACCTTGTTGAGGATCACGGCGGCGTCTTCGCCGGCGTTGTCCACGATCTGACGCAGCGGCTCCTCGATGGCGCGGGCGAGGATGCGAATGCCGACCGTCTGGTCCTCGTTCTTGCCCTCGAGCTTGTCGAGCCCCTTCAGGGCACGGATCAGGGCGACACCGCCGCCCGGCACCACGCCTTCCTCGACGGCAGCGCGGGTCGCGTGCAGCGCGTCCTCGACGCGCGCCTTCTTCTCCTTCATCTCTATCTCGGTGGCCGCGCCGACCTTGATGAGGGCGACGCCCCCGGAGAGCTTCGCGACACGCTCCTGCAGCTTCTCCTTGTCGTAGTCGGAGGTGGCCTCCTCGATCTGCTGGCGGATCGACTCGATGCGCCCCTTGATGTCGGCCTGCTTGCCGGCGCCGTCGATGATGGTGGTGTTCTCCTTCTCCACGACGATCTTCTTGGCCTCGCCGAGGTCATTGAGGGTCGCCTTCTCGAGCGACAGGCCGACCTCGTCGGAGATCACGGTGCCGCCAGTGAGAATGGCGATGTCCTGCAGCATGGCCTTGCGGCGGTCGCCGAAGCCCGGAGCCTTGACGGCGGCCACCTTGAGGATGCCGCGGATGTTGTTGACCACCAGCGTCGCGAGCGCCTCGCCCTCGAGGTCCTCGCACACGACCACGAGCGGCCGGCCGGACTTGGCAACGCCCTCGAGCAGCGGCAGCAGCTCGCGGATGTTGGAAATCTTCTTGTCGACCAGCAGGATCAGGGGCTTCTCGAGCTCCGCGGTCTGACTCTGCTGATTGTTGATGAAGTACGGGGAGAGATAGCCGCGGTCGAACTGCATGCCCTCGACAACCTCGAGCTCGTTCTCGAGCCCCGAGCCCTCTTCGACCGTGATCACCCCTTCCTTGCCGACCTTCTCCATCGCATCGGCGATCGTCTTGCCGATCGACTCGTCGCCGTTGGCGGAGATCGTGCCGACCTGCGCGATCGACTTCGAGTCCTTGCAGGGCTTGGAGAGCTTCTTCAGCTCCTCGACGGCGGCGATGACCGCCCTGTCGATGCCGCGCTTGACGTCCATCGGGTTGCGGCCCGAGGCGACGGCCTTCAGGCCCTCGCGCACGATCGCCTGCGCGAGCACGGTGGCGGTCGTGGTGCCGTCGCCGGCCTCATCGGAGGTGTTGGACGCGACTTCCTTCACCATCTGCGCGCCCATGTTCTCGAACTTGTCCTTCAGCTCGATCTCCTTGGCGACGGAGACGCCGTCCTTGGTGATCGTGGGGGCGCCGAAGCTCTTCTCGAGCACGGCATTGCGGCCCTTGGGGCCGAGAGTCGCCTTGACGGCGTTCGCGAGCACGTTGACGCCGCGGAACATGCGCGAACGGGCGTCATCGCTGAATCTAACTTCTTTGGCTGCCATTGTCTTATCTCCGGGCTTACTTGCTCTCGATCACGGCCATGACATCCTCTTCTCTCATCACGAGCAGCTCATCGCCGTCGACCTTGACTTCCGTGCCGCTGTATTTGCCGAAGAGAATCTTGTCGCCGACCTTGATGTCTAGCGGACGGACCTTGCCGTCTTCGAGGATCTTGCCGTTACCGACCGCGACGATCTTTCCCTGGATCGGCTTCTCAGCCGCCGTGTCGGGAATGACGATGCCACCGGGGGAGGTACGCTCCTCCTCCAGGCGCTTGACGATCACGCGATCATGAAGAGGACGTATCTTCATGGTGGACGCTCCTAGGATGCTGTGTTATGGGAAATGGGCGCGGGAGGTATTAGCACTCTCCTCACGTGGCTGCTAATGATAGGTGTGGAAGGTGGGATTTCAAGCCCGGCGGGGAGATTTTTTGGGCGGGAGACTATGATCGTGCCAATCCGCCCCTGCCCTGGACCTCGCAAGTGGCCCCTCTGCCCGATCCCATCTTTGATCCTCACCACCTGCCCCGACGCGGCGCTCGCCGCTCGAATTGCCCGGGCGCTGTCGACTGGCCGGGGAGCCGTCGGATGAAGCGGCTCCGGTGCAGCCTCGCCATCCTGGCGGCCGCCAGCGCACTACTTCTTTGCCATGGAGCCGCGGCGGCCGCCACGGCTTCGACCGCCCGGCAAGGCGGGAACGCCGTACTGGCCGCCCTGGCGGCGGGTCAGCCCAAGTTTCTCCCGCCGGACGAGGTCTTCCACGTGAGCGCAGCCGCAGCCGGGCCGACCTCGGTCCGGCTGCACTGGAGCATCCGCAACGGATATTACCTGTACCGCAGCCGAATCAAGGTCGCTGCCGCGCGAGGCACCTCCCTCGGGGCGCTGCGGCTGCCCCGGGGCCTGATCAAGGTGGATCCTTACTTCGGGCGTGAGCAGATCTACCGCGACCAGGTGACGGGCCTGCTGCCGATCGATCGCGCCTCCACCGCCGGCACCGCCGATGTTTCGCTGCAGGTGACCTACCAGGGTTGCGCCGACGCCGGCCTCTGCTATCCGCCGATCACGAAGACGGTCGGCGTGCGCCTGCCGCCGGGAGGCGCCGGAGGGAGCGCGCAGGCGCAGCCCCCCGCCAGTGCCGGCAATGCCCAGACGGCCGCGCCCGGCCAGTTCCGCTTCGAGGCGCTCGCGCGCTCGGGCAGCCTCCTCGCCATGATCGGTTGGTTCTATCTCGCCGGGCTTGCGCTCGCCTTCACACCCTGTTGCCTGCCCACCGTGCCGATCCTGTCGGGCATCATCGTCGGCCAGGGGAGGCAGGTGACGGCGGCGCGAGGCTTCATCCTCTCGCTGGCTTATGTGTCAGGCATGGCGCTGACCTACACCGTGGCCGGGGCGGCCTTTGCCGCCGCAGGCGGGCAGGTCCAGGCGGCCTTCCAGACGCCGTGGATCCTCGGCTCCTTCGCGGCGCTCTTCGTGGCAATGGCCCTCTCCATGCTCGGCCTTTTCACGGTGCAGATGCCCTCGGCGCTGCAGACTCGCATCGCCCAGCTCAGCAATCGGCAATCGGCGGGCACGCTGGGCGGCGTTGCCGTCATGGGCGCACTTTCGGCGCTGATCGTCACCACCTGTGTCGGACCGGCGCTGGTCGGAGCGCTGGCCGTGATCAGCCAGACCGGGGAAGTCGCTCGCGGAGCGGCGGCGCTCTTCGCCATGAGCATCGGGATGGGCACCCCGCTACTCGTCGTCGGTGCTTCCGCCGGACGACTGCTTCCGAAGTCGGGCGCCTGGATGGACACGGTGAAGAAGCTCTTCGGCGCGGCGATGCTCGCGGTCGCGGTGTGGATGCTCGCGCGGGTGCTGCCCGCCCGTCTCACCCTGGCGCTCTGGGCCGTGCCCGCGGCAACGCTCGCAGCCGTTCTGTGGCGGGCAGGCCCAGGCGGTTCCTCCCGCCGCTGGCCACTGCGGATCGCCGGCATGGCCGCCGGACTGTATGGACTGGTACTCATCACGGGTGCCGCCCTCGGCGGCACCGATCCGCTGCAGCCCGTCCCTGCCTGGGCCTCGGTGCAGCACCCGCTCCAGTTCGTCCCCATCCATAGCGTCGCCGGTCTCGATCGGCAGGTCGCGCAGGCCTCGCGTGAGGGGAAGCCGGTGATGGTCGACTTCTATGCCGACTGGTGCACCTCGTGCAAAGAGATGGAAGCGACGACCTTCCTCGATCCGGCCGTCCGCCGAGCGCTCGCCGGCACGGTCTTGCTGCGGGCCGATGTCACCTCGGACGATGCGGATGACCGCGCGCTGCTCAAGCGTTTCGGCATTTTCGGACCGCCGACGATCGCGTTCTACGGACGCGACGGGAGGGAGCGCGCCCGCCACCGCGTGGTCGGCTACATGGACGGCGCTGAATTCGCCGCTGCCGTGCATGCCGCCCTCGGGGCCCGGCCGGCAACCTGATGCTCAGACGGACCCTGCTGGCCCGAGCACTGCCGGCAGCGGCAATCGTCATTGCCGCCGGCGTCGGGGGCTTCTTCGCCTACGGACGACTGGCCAGGCCCCGCATGCTCGTAACGATGGTATCGGCGCCGCCCGTTCAGACGCATGCGCCGCCTGCCAGCTCGGGCGGCTCCAGGGATGAGCGAGCGGCGACTTCCGTTCCAGTTGCAGCCCCTCGGCAGGTGGTGCCGGACACCCTGCCCGATATTGCGTTTCCAGACCGCCAAGGCGCGATGCGCCACTTCTCTGACTGGAAGGGCCGGCCGCTGCTGGTGAATTTCTGGGCGCCGTGGTGCGGCCCGTGTCGTGAGGAGATTCCACTTCTCGAGCGCCTGAGCCGTCAGCGCGCCCACGATGGACTCGAGGTCATCGGAGTTGGGGTGGATTCCCGTGCAGCGGTGCTCGACTACGCCCGCCGAGCGGCCATCCAGTATCCTCTGCTGATCGGTGAGCGCGCCGGCCTCGAGGCCGTGCGGGCGCTCGGCATGGAAGCGGTTTTCCCATTCTCGGTCTTCGTCGATGCGCGCGGACGCATCGTCACGCTGAAGATCGGGGAGCTGAGCGCTGAGCAGGCGAGGCTGATCCTCGACCGCGTGGACGACCTCGATCGGGGCCGCATCGACCTCGCGGCCGCGCGCCGCGAGATCGCGGACGGGATCGGGCGGCTCGCCGTGAGCCGCGCCACTGGCCATCCATGGCGGCAGGCCCCCCCGCCCAGCCCGTCCGGGGCCGCGCGTTCGGACGGATCGACGACACGTTAAGTGGCGGCAATGAAGGCCCAGTTCCACGGGATTCGCTACAAAAACACCCCGTTTCCTTGGAATTAGGGTAAATTCCCAGCGCGTCGCTTCGACCCCCATATACGAGTCCTGTCTCGAAATGACCCGTCTGCTCCTGCTGAACGGCCCGAATCTGAACCTGCTGGGGACCCGCGAGCCCGACATCTACGGCGCGGAAACGCTCCAAGGCATCGAGCGGCGGGCCACGCACCTCGCGCGCGCGGAAGGCATCGAGCTCGCCTGCTTCCAGAGCAACGCGGAGCATGAGCTCATCGGCCGCATTCAGCAGGCGCCGGCGGAAAAAGTCGAGGTCCTCATCTTCAATCCGGGCGCCTTCACGCACACGAGCATCGCGCTGCGCGATGCGGTGCTCGCGGTGGGCCTGCCGATGATCGAGGTGCACCTGTCCAATCCCCAGGCGCGCGAGGAATTCCGGCGCCGTTCCTATTTCTCCGACATTGCGATCGGAGTGATTTCGGGCTTCGGCCCATTGGGTTACGAGCTCGCCGTGCGCGCGGCCTGCGGCCATCTGGCCGCCGGCGACCGTGCGCGCCCGCGCGTGCGCGCCTCGTCCTGACGGACGACATCATCTCTGACACGACCACAATCCAGGGGGATCATTCCCGGCATGGACATTCGAAAAATCAAGAAACTGATCGAGCTGCTGGAGGAATCCGGCATCGCGGAGATCGAGATCAAAGAAGGCGAGGAAGCCGTACGCATCAGCCGGATGCCGGTGGGAGGCGCGTTCGTGCAGCCGCAGCAGGCTTGGTTCGGACCGGCGCAGCCGCCACCGATGCCGCTCGCGCCTGCCCCGGCGGCATCCGGCTCGGCCGCGGCCGGCGAGAGTGCCGCGAAGCCGAAGCCCAATGAGCACGTGATCACCGCACCGATGGTCGGCACCTTCTATGCCAGCGCATCCCCGGGGGCCAAGGCCTTCGTCGAGATCGGCGACGAGGTGAAGGTCGGCCAGGTCCTCTGCATCATCGAGGCCATGAAGATGATGAATCAGATCGAGGCCGATCGCGCCGGCCGGATCACCTCCATCATGGCGCGCAACGGCGATCCGGTCGAGTTCGGCCAGCCGCTCTTCGTGGTCGAATAAGCGTCACGTGCCTATGCTGGAGAAGGTCGTCATCGCCAACCGCGGCGAGATTGCTCTGCGCATCCTGCGGGCCTGCCGTGAGCTGGGCATCAAGACGGTCGCGGTGCATTCCACCGCCGACTACAGCCTGAAGCACGTACTGCTCGCGGACGAGTCGGTCTGCATCGGGCCGCCGCCCTCGGCGGGCAGTTACCTCAATATGCCGGCGATCATCAGCGCCGCCGAGGTGACGGACTCCGTGGCCATTCATCCCGGCTATGGCTTCCTGTCCGAGAACGCGGACTTCGCCGAGCGCGTGGAGAACAGCGGCTTCGTCTTCGTGGGCCCCCGGGCGGAGACGATCCGCAAGATGGGCGACAAGGTATCGGCGATCCGGGTGATGAAGAGTCACGGAGTGCCGTGCGTCCCGGGCTCGGACGGCCCGTTGACGGAGGATCCGGAGGAAAACCTGCGCATTGCACGCGACATCGGCTACCCGGTGATCATCAAGGCGTCCGGGGGCGGCGGCGGCCGCGGCATGCGCGTCGTGCACAGCGAGGCCGCCCTCCTCAACTCCATCGGCATCACGCGGGCGGAGGCGCGCGCGGCCTTCGGCAACGACCAGGTATACATGGAGAAGTTTCTGGAACGGCCGCGGCACATCGAGTTCCAGGTGCTGGCGGACAGCCACGGCAACGTCATCCATCTCGGCGAGCGCGACTGTTCCATGCAGCGCCGGCATCAGAAGGTGCTGGAGGAGGCTCCCGCGCCGGGCATCACCGCGCGCCAGCGGCGGATCATGGGCGAGCGCTGCGTCGAGGCGTGCCGGGGGGTCGGCTATCGCAGCGCCGGCACGTTGGAGTTTCTCTACCAGGACGCGGAGTTCTACTTCATCGAGATGAACACACGCATCCAGGTCGAGCATCCGGTCACCGAGCTCATCACGGGCATCGACCTGGTCAAGGCGCAGCTGCTCATCGCCGCGGGAGAGCGCCTGCCCTACGTGCAGAGCGATGTCCAGATCCGCGGACACGCCATCGAGTGCCGCATCAACGCCGAGGACGCCAAGACCTTCATGCCCTCCCCGGGCCCGATCCGTCTGTGGCATGCCCCGGGCGGACCCGGCATCCGGGTCGACAGCCATGTGTATTCCGGCTACCACGTACCGCCCAACTACGACTCGCTCATCGGCAAGCTCATCGCCCACGGCGACACGCGCGAGACCGCCATCGCGCGCATGAAGAACGCGCTCGCGGAGATGGTGATCGAAGGCATCAAGACCAACGTGCCGCTGCATCAGGAAATCTGCAATCACGGCGCGTTCCAGAAAGGCGGCACCGACATCCACTACCTGGAAAGGCGCCTCGGCCTGAGGTGAACGGCTACGGGAAGCTATCACGAGGTCAGCTGGGATCTCGGACCGCTTGCGGCGGACGAGGCGCAAGCCGCCTGTCTCTCGTGCGGCGCGATGGCCGTCACGTTCGCCGATGGCGACGACAGTGAGGCCTCCCCAGTGCTCGAGCCCGCACCGGGCGAGTTCCGGTTGTGGCCCACAGTGCGGATCAGCGCGCTGTTCCCGGCGCAAGCGGATCCCGGCAGCATCGTCGCCGAGTTGAGTCGTGCCCTGGACCTCGAGTCTGGCCTGCTGCGGGTGCGCGAGGTAGCCGATCGGGCGTGGGAGCGGGAATGGCTGCGCGATTTTCACGCGATGCGATTCGGCAAGCGGCTCTGGATTTGCCCGCATCATGAGCAGGTCCACGACCCGCAAGCCGCGGTGGTGCGGATGGATCCCGGGCTCGCCTTCGGCACCGGCACGCATCCGACGACGGCGTTGTGCCTGGAGTGGCTCGATGCACATCCACCGGCAGACTCCGAAGTCGTCGATTTCGGCTGCGGCTCGGGAATATTGGCTCTCGCCGCGCTGCGCCTCGGCGCGCGGTCCGCGAGCTGTTTCGATATCGATCCCCAGGCCCTGATCGCGACGCGCGACAACGCGAGCGCGAACGGACTGAGCGGGAGCGTGCGCCTCTGCGCCTCCTCCGATGCGATATCGCGAGGCGTGGGCCTCCTGCTCGCGAACATACTCTCCGGCCCGCTCGTGGAGCTCGCGCCCCGCTTCGCTGACATCGTTCGGCCGTCGGGCGCGCTGGTGCTGTCGGGACTGCTGGAGCAGGAGATTTCCGAGGTGAGACGCGCCTACGACACGTGGTTTGACATGAGCACCTTCGGAGTTCGCGAGAGCTGGGCCTGTCTCTGGGGACGGCGGAACGGCCGCCCGGGCGACTGAATGTTCACGGTCTGCCCCAAATGCGCCCTGACCCTGGTCGTCACCGCGGCGGATTTGCGCGTGGCGCAGGGCTATGTCCGCTGCGGCCGATGTCTCAACGTCTTCAATGCGCTGGCACGGCTCTCGGAGGAGCGTCCTTCAGCCGCGCCCGCACCGCCGCCCGAGGCGACGGCCCAGACGACGCCGCAGGCAACGCCGAATGAAACGCCTGACCCGGGCGCATCTCAGCCTGCGACGCAATCCTCACTCGACGACACGGGTGAGATCGAATTCGAGCTCGACGCGAGCATCCTCATCACTTCGGCACAGCCTCAAGCTGCGCCGGAGGATACTGCGGAGCGCGAGGCGCTGGTGGAAGAGGCGCCTGCCGCCGAATCTGCCGCGCCAGAGGCACCTGCCCCGGGGGAGCCCCCCGCGCTGCAAGAGCAGGCCGGCTCGGTAGCGCCGCCTCTGCCGCCGGAGGCTGAGGCAGAGCCGGCGCCAAGTCTCAGCGCCGAGGCCGACGGCGCCCCCAATCGCGAAGATGCCGCTGCCGGCAGCGGCGAGGCTCCCGCGCCATCGAGTCCGGCCTCGCCACCGGAAACCGCCGAGCCGCCAGCGGCCGCGGAGGTCGCCGCGCTGCAAGGAGCCGCACCCGCAGTCGCCTCACCGGAAGTCGCCTCATCACCGGAAGCCGCCTCACCGGAAGTGGCCCCACCGCAAGCAGCGGACGCAGAGCAGACCAACACTCCGCCGGACCAGGCCGAGAGCCCTTTCGAGCTCGAAGGGCGACGGTCGCGCGCGGGTCTCGCATGGAATATCGGCGCCGGCGCGCTGGTGATCGCTTTGGCGCTGCAGATCGTCAACCATTACCGCGACGCCTTGGCTGCGGATCCCGCGCTGAAGGGCCCGTTGAGCGCCGTATATTCCGCGGTCGGAGTAAAACTGGCTCCGCCCTGGAACATCCATGCGTATGACGTGCGCCAGCTCGGCGCGTCCAATGCTGGCGCAACGGCAGGCGAGATCATCGTCCGCGCAAGCGTCAAGAACTCCTCGAGCCGCGCACAGCCGCTGCCGCTTCTGCGGGTGACGCTGCAGGACCGGTTCGGCAATCGAATCGCGGCACGGGACGTGCCGCCAAGCGATTACCTGCCCTCGGCGGCAGCGTCGAGCGCGCCCCTGGCTGCTGGCGGCCGCGTGGACGCCACAATGGTCTTCGTCGATCCGGGACCGCAGGCGGTGGGCTTCGAGATCGACGCCTGCTTGCGAGGGCGCGGCGGCGCCGTCGCATGCGCGCACGGACCTTAGTTGCCGAGAGGCCGCATGATATGATTGGCCGCTCCCCAGAGAGGCACCTATGACAGAGAGAAAGAGGGGTCGGCAGCAGGACGCCTCTGGAGGCGGACTCAATGGGCGCACACTGAACGATCTGCTGCCGCAACGGCCGCTGCTGCCGTTGCGCAGCCACGCGGAGCGCGCACTGAGCGATTACTTCACGAGCCTCAACGGCTCGCGCCCGGCGGATCTCTACGATCTGGTGCTGCGTGAGGTGGAAGAACCCCTGTTTCGGGTGGTGCTCGACTACGCCGACGGCAATCAGAGCCGGGCGGCCGGCATTCTCGGCATCAATCGCGGCACGCTGCGCAAGAAACTCAAGCAGCTCGGCCTAGCCAATTGACCGCGCAGATGTTGCCCGTCAGGCGGGCGTTGCTCTCCGTCTCCGACAAGACCGGCCTGGTCGAGCTCGCGCGCGCCTTGGCGGCGCGTGATGTGGAGATCCTCTCCACAGGTGGCACCGCGCGCCTGCTCGCGCAGAGCGGCCTCTCGGTCCGCGAGGTATCGGGCTACACGGGATTTCCCGAGATCATGGATGGCCGCGTCAAGACGCTGCATCCGAAGATCCACGGCGGACTGCTGGGCCGGCGCGGAATCGACGATGCCGTGATGGCGCGGCATGACATTCAGCCGATCGATCTGCTCGTCGTGAACCTCTACCCGTTCGCGCAGACGGTCTCGCGGCCGGACTGCCGCTACGAGGAAGCGATCGAGAACATCGATATCGGCGGTCCGGCGATGCTGCGGGCCGCCGCGAAGAATCACGAGTCGGTGGCGGTGGCCGTCGATCCGGCGGACTACCCCGCCCTGCTCGCGCAGCTGGAGGCGCACGGCGGCTGCACGACCGCGGCCATGCGCTCCCGCCTCGCGGCCAAGGTGTTTGCCCATACCGCGCGGTACGACACCATGGTCGCGAGTTATCTCGCCGCCCGCCACGAAACGGCCGCGGAGCGCTTCCCCGCGACCCTGCCGCTGGTCTTCGACAAGGCGCAGGACCTGCGCTACGGCGAGAACCCGCACCAGCAGGCCGCGCTCTACCGCGAGCCGATGGTACGCGAGCCGAGCGTTGCGACGGCGCGCATGCTGCAGGGCAAGGATCTCTCGTACAACAACGTCGCCGATGCGGACACGGCGATCGAGTGCGTGCGTCAATTCGAGGCGCCGGCCTGCGTCATCGTCAAGCACGCCAATCCGTGCGGCGCGGCGGTGGCCGGCTCCGTGCGCGAGGCTTACGATCGCGCGCATCGCACCGATCCGACCTCCGCGTTCGGGGGCATCATCGCGCTCAATCGCGAGCTGGACGCGGCGCTCGCCGCCGCGATCCTGGAGCGGCAGTTCGTCGAGGTCCTCGCAGCCCCGGCGTTCGCGCCAGGGGCGCTGAAGGTGCTCGCGGGGAAGCCCAATGTCCGCGCGCTCGCAGTCGGCGAACTCAACCGCTCCCCTGTCAACGACGTCGAATATCGCAGCGTCACCGGCGGCCTGCTCGTGCAGACACGAGACACGGCGCGGGTCGCAGCCGCGGACCTGACAGTGGTGACGCAGCGCAAGCCCACGGAGCGGGAGATCGCGGATCTTCTGTTCGCGTGGCGGATCTGCAAATTCGTGAAATCGAACGCCATCGTGATGGCGCGCGACGGAGCGACGGTAGGCGTGGGCGCGGGGCAAATGAGCCGGGTGTACTCCATCCGCCTCGCGGCCCAAAAGGCCGCGGATGAGAAACTGACCGTCGAAGGAGCGGTGATGGCATCCGACGCCTACTCGCCCTTCCGCGACAACATGGACGTCGCTGCCGGTTTTGGCATCAAGGCGGTCGTTCAGCCCGGCGGCTCCCGGCGGGACGCCGAGGTCGTCGCGGCCGCGGACGAGCACGGGATGGCCATGGCGCTCACCGGCATTCGCCACTTCCGGCATTAATGAAGGTCCTCATCGTCGGCTCCGGCGGCCGCGAGCACGCTCTTGCGTGGAAATGCGCCGCGTCAGCGCGCGTCGCGGAAGTCCTGGTAGCGCCAGGCAATGCGGGCACGGCGCGGGAGCCCAAAGTCCGCAACGTGGCGGTTCAGGCGACGGACATCGGCGGCCTCATCGAGCAGGTCCGGGCCGAGGGCGTCTCGCTCACCATCGTCGGCCCGGAAGCGCCTCTGGTCGCTGGCGTCGTGGACGCTTTCGAGCGGGAAGGCCTGCGCTGCTTCGGGCCCCGCCAGGCCGCGGCGCGGCTCGAGGGCTCCAAAGCGTTCGCCAAGCAGTTCCTCCTTCGCCACCATATTCCAACAGCGGCTTCGGTCACGGTCACCCGGGAGAGCTTCGATCCGCAAACGGTGCGCCGGCAGCGAACGCCGATCGTCGTGAAGGCGAGCGGACTGGCCGCGGGCAAGGGCGTGGTGATCGCGCAATCGGCCGCCGAAGCCGTGGCAAGCGCGGAGGCGATGCTGGACGGCAAGCTGGGCGAGGCCGGACAAGAGGTGGTGATCGAGGAATTCCTCGAGGGCGAGGAGGCGAGCTTCATCGTCATGGCGGACGGCTCTCACGTGCTGCCACTCGCGACGTCGCAGGATCACAAGCGGCTGCACGACGGGGATCGCGGCCCCAACACGGGGGGCATGGGCGCGTACTCGCCGGCGCCCGTGGTGACGGCGGCCATTCATGCTCGCATCATGCGCGAGGTGATCGAACCGACGATCCGCGGCCTGGCCGCGGAAGGGATGCCCTACACCGGATTTCTCTACGCCGGCATCATGATCGCGCGCGATGGGACGCCAAACGTCCTGGAATTCAATTGCCGCCTGGGAGATCCGGAAACCCAGCCCATCCTGATGCGGCTGCAGACCGATCTCACCGTGCTCTGCGAGGCGGCCCTCGACGGCCGGCTGAACCAGGTCGGGGCGACGTGGGACCCGCGTGCCGCACTCGGCGTGGTCATGGCGGCGGAAGGATATCCGGACGCTCCCCGCCTGGGGGATGCGATCGCCGGACTCGATCTCGCCGCGAAGCTGCCCGGAAAGGTCTTCCATGCCGGGACGCGGCTGAGCGCAGATGAGGCGCTGGTCAGCGGCGGCCGGGTGCTCTGCGCCACCGGTATGGGCGCTACGGTGGCGGAGGCGCAGAAGGCCGCCTACGCCCTGGCCGACACAGTGCACTGGCCTGGTGCAACCTACCGCCGGGACATCGGCCATCGGGCTTTGTAAATTGGCGCAGAGGCGTCCGCCGCGCCTCGCTCCAACCCCTTGATCTTTACGGTGCCAGCCGCCGATCCGAGGCGCATAATGCTCTTGGCATGGTCGTTGCATCGCCTGGTCTGGGAAAGACTAACGGGGAGGACCACTGATGATGACCGCGACACACCCTGCAGAACGCTTCGCGTCCTGGCTCGAGAGCGAGTACTGCGCTTCAGTGGCGGCGACGATGCTCGCACGCACCGAGTACTTCGAGCTGTTGGAAGACGCGATGATGTCACCGGCGCGCCTGACGCAGGCCCTCAATGCCTGGCGCGAGCACGCCAGCCAGGCCCATGTGCTGGGCGGACTGGTGGGAACCGCCTAGACTCGCCGGCTTGCGCCTAACCTGCTCCGAACTCGGCGCGCAGGAGCTTCTTGTCGATCTTCCCGGTCGCCGCGAGCGGCATCCGCTCGACGAACACGACCTGATCGGGCACCCACCAGTTGGGCACCCTGCCGCGCAGCGCATCCATCACGGCCTGCGCCTCGATCCCCATGTCAGCGCGCGGCTCGATGATGAGCACGGGGCGCTCGCCCCACTTCATGTGCGTCCGCCCGATGACGGCGACCAGCGCCACCTGCGGCAGCGAGCCGATGAGATCTTCGATCTCGCGCGGATTGATCCACTCGCCGCCGGACTTGATCAGGTCCTTCGCACGACCGGTGATGGTCAGGTTGCCCGACTCGTCGATCAGCGCGAGATCGCCGGTGTCGAAGTAGCCTTCCGGGTCCAGACGCGTCTGCGCTTCGTTGAAGTACCCCGCCGCGACACTGGCGCCTTTGACCATCAGCCGGCCGACGGCCATGCGCTGCTGCGCCAGTGCGGCTCCGTCGCCGTCCACGAGCTTCAGGTCGAGGCCCATGGGCGGACGGCCGGAAGCGCGCCGGCCCGTGACGGGAGGAACATTGGGCGGCTCGATCGTCCCGAGCGGCGACAGCTCGGTCATTCCCCAACTGGTCTGCACGCGAACGTCCAGCCGCTCCTCGATGCGCCGCAGCAGCCCCTCGGGACAATATGACCCGCCGATGAGAATCCGCCTCAGCGTCGGCACCGCCTTGCCGCTCTTCTCCACATACTCCACGAGCCCCAGCCACACTGTCTGCACGGCGGCCGCGACCGTCACCCGCTCGCTCACGATGAGCGCGTGCAGGTGCTCCGGATCGGTGCTGCGGCCGGGCAGCACGATGTTCGCGCCGACGGCCGGAGCCGCAAACGGAAGTCCCCAGGCGTTCGCGTGGAACATCGGCACAGCCACCAGCACCGAGTCCTCTGCGGTGAGAGCGATGGCGTCGGCCTGCAGCGCGCGCAGCGTATGCAGATAATTCGACCGGTGCGTGTACAACACCCCGCGCGGCTTGCCGATCGTGCCGGAGGTGTAGCAAAGCCCCGCCGGCGTGTCCTCGTCAAATTCGCCCCAGGGGGCCGCCCTGCCGAAGCGGCGCAGCAGCTCCTCGAGGCTCCAGCGGCGCACCTCCCGCGGCATCCGCTCTTGCGGCTCCTCGCGATCGAGCAGGATCACCGTCTCGAGCGCGGGGCAGCGCGCCAGTAACTGCATCGCCAGGGGCTGCAGGCCGGCGCCGACGGCGAGCCAGCGATCCTGCGCCTCGTTGACCATCTCCGCGAGATGCGCCGCGCTCAGGCGCGGATTGAGCGTGTTGCACACCAGCCCCACACCCATGGCGGCGTAATACATCGTCAGGTGATCCTGGGTATTCCAGGCGAGCGTTGCAATCCGGTCGCCCGGGGCGAGCCCGAGATCGAGGAGCGCGCCGGAAGCCAGGGCGCATCGCTCGCGCAACTGACGGTAGGTGAGCCGATCGGCAGCGCCACCGGCACCGGCGGACACCGCCCCTGCCGCGCCATGCCACTTCGCGGCGTGATCGAGGAACTTGTCCACCGTCAGCGCATGGCGCTGCATCGTTCCGCCCTTACCGCCAGTTTGCGCCACTCGCTGCATCGTTCAATTCCGCGACCCCGCGTCGTCAAGCAGCGTGCGCACCGCGGTCCGATTTGTCAAGTTCATTCACACGAGAACGAATGTCTTGCGGGCGGCGAGGCCGCGGCCGCGCGGCCCGCACGAGGCGGTATCGGTCAAGCCTGCCTCTCCCTCGGGCTCGGTGAGCTCGGTGGCACTCCGACCGCGATGCTGGAAGGGCCGCTGCGTTCCGCTCAAAGGGCGGACATGACCCGCTGCCGCGCCGGCTGCGGCGCGGCAGCCTTGCAGTTGGACGCGTCTCGTCAGGGTGATGCTGGCGGCGGCACCGGCGGGGAGGCGAGCCCGATGTTGATGTACCAATGCTGTGTGCCGGCGGCGCGGCGCCGGGCGATCACTTCCTCGTGCAGCTCGAACATCCCCGGCAGCAAGTGCCGCTTCGGCTGGGGTGAGTCGCGCAACTCCATGAACGCCCGCTCGTCCCGATAAGGCCGCCAGGAAGCCACTGCGGGCGCCGACGGCGCCCCGTTACGGGCGAAGCTCGTGAAGTAGCCCATGATGGCCTCGCTCAGCGCACGCTCGCGCGGCTCATCGGGCGGACGGGGCCAGAACTCCGGCCAGCCCTCGGACGCGCCGATGCGGCCGAACACGTAAGGCAGCTCGCTGGCGTGGAAGGCCTCGAGGTGCAGCGCCTCCTGCGCCGGGTAGCGATGCGCAAAGTAATACAGATACGCCGGCAGCCCGAGCCGGGCCTGGTCTCTGACGAGGCGCTCGGCGCTCCAGCCGTAGAACGCATCCCGCGCCGCCGCAAGCGCACTCTCCTCCACCTCCGCCGCCGGATAGCGAGCGAGGTAGGCCGGCGCCAGATCCGCGTAGATGCCGCGCACGAGATTCTCGTACTCGGCGGCGCTGCCCGGCAGCGGGGGCACGAAGATCGGCCGCAGGGACCGGATCTCCCCCTCGTTGAAGCCCGCGATCAGCGGTACCGGCGCCTGCTCGCCGCGATCGAAGCACTCGAGGATCTGCTGCGGCAGAACCCACCCGTCAATGCTCGCCTGGGGATCGAAGCCGGCCGCCGCGGCGCGCTCCACCAGGGCCGGGGCGTCCATGGCCCGCAGCGCCGCAACGTCCGCAGCTCCCAGCTGCCGCGCCAGCCATTCGCCGATGGCGTGCGCCGAGGGCAGCCCGAATCGCGAGCGCTTCAGCTCCGGGTTCGAGACGAGATAGCCGCTCTGCACGATGACCTTGTGAAAGAGCCCGCGGGCGAGCGGACTCGTCATCAGCTCTATGACGCTCAATGCGCCCGCCGATTCCCCGAACAAGGTGACGTTGCCGGGATCGCCCCCGAAAGCCGAGATGTTCTCCCGCACCCAACGCAGCGCCTCGATCTGATCGAGCAGTCCGTAGTTGCCCGAGGAGCCGTGCGCGGACTCCTCGCTCAGCTGCGGATGCGCGAGATACCCGAGTACGCCCAGCCGATAGTTGAACGTGACGACGACAACGCCCTGGCGCGCGAGCGCGCTGCCCTCGTACATCCCGCCCGCGGAGTCCCCGGTGCGCAATGAGCCGCCGTGCACCCACACCATCACGGGCGCGTTGGACGCCTGCGGCGGCCGCCACACATTGAGGAACAGGCAGTCCTCGCTCGTGCGTGGCAGTTCCCGCGCGTAGATGCTGGCTGGCACCGAGCTCACCTGCACGCATGCCGCCCCGGCGCCGATCGCGGGTCGGATGTCACGCCAGGGTGCGGCTGCGACCGGGGGCATCCAACGCAGATCGCCGACGGGCGGCTCGGCGTAGCGGATGCCTCTGAAGGCGGTGACACCGCCGCAGAGAGGCTGGCCCGCCAGCGCGCCGCGGGCCGTCCGGACGATGGCGCTCTCGTTGCCGACGACACCTGTGGGCTGCGGAATGTGTGAGCTCATCGCTGCCGACCCTCCCCCGTTGCGTTCCCGCGCTCGCTCAGCGCCTGCTTGATCATCCGATATTTCTCCTGATCGAGCGAATAGATCAGGAGCGGCAATACGCAGAGCGCGGTGATGATCGCGGGCAACGGCCCTGCGATCCAGCCCAGGCCGCGGACCGTGGCGAGGGCAAGATGAGGCTCGAGGCCGCGGCTTGCGATATCGGCGGGAAAATGAATGGCATCGAGCGCAACGCCGGCGATCAGGGAGCCGAGGCCGCTCGCGGACTTCACCGAGAAGGTCACCCCTGACAGAAACATCCCTTCGCGCCGCACCCCGAACAGGTACTCATGATGATCGGCGGCGTCGGCCATCATGGATTGAAAGCTGATGGCGGAAACGACGAGACCGATGGCGCTGACGGCGGCGTTCGTCACCAGCAGCTCCCCCAGATATCCGAAGTCGTTGGGCAGCAGGCCGTAGATCCGCAGCAGCGGCGGATAGAACTGGCACACGGCGAACACGAGCGCTCCGGCGATGGCGAGCGTCCGCTTCTCCGTGTGATTCTGCAGCAGGCGGGCGATCGGCATCCCGAGCACCGGCGAGAGGACGAGCGTCAGCAGCACCGCTTGATTGATCGACGCGGACAGATTCCAGAAGTACCGGTTGGCGTCGAGCGCAAGGACAGCGGCGGTGCCCTGGGCGACGAAGAAGACGAGGCAGCAGAGAAACAGCGACACGAACGAACGGTTGTGAAAGATCTCGCGCAGCTCGCGGACGAACTGCGCGAGCGGTCGGCCCGGGCGGTGATGCGCGTGGTGCAGCCGTGGAATCTGTCGGATCGTTCCGAAGGTGGCGCCCAGCCCGACCACGATGAGTCCGGCGGCCGCAATCCAGCCGAAGTGCAGGTAATTGGATCGCTGCAGCAGTGCCGCCGGATTGGCACTGAGGCCACCGAGTCCGAGGTAGAGGCAGGCAAAGGCGGCGATCGCGGAGCATAAGAGCCGATAGCCGACGATGCTCGAGCGCTCGTGATAGTCGTCGGAGATCTCGGCGCCGATCGCCAGATACGGCAGATAGAAGAACGATAGGCCCACCCGCAGGACCAGCATCAGGAATACGACGTAACAAAAGAGGCGCAGGCCGGTGAACGCCGCCGGAATCGAGAACACCAGCGCGAACGAGAGCGCTATGGGGACGATGCTGCCGAACATGTACGGATGGCGCCGTCCGAGCCGTGAGCGGGTGTTGTCCGAGATCATGCCGACGAGCGGATCGGCGACGGAGTCGACCAGCAGCGTGATGAAGGTGATCATGCCGGCCCGCGTGCCGGACAGGCCGCAAACCGCGGTCAGATAGAAGAAGGCGAGATAGGTGAGGCCGGTGGCCGTGATGCCGTTCACCATCTCGCCGGTGCCGTAGATCGTCTTGGCCCACACGCCGAGCCTGGCGCGGCGGGCGATCGCGCCGGAATCCTCCGCGCTCACGCCGATCGGCCCCGGGACGGCGATGGACTGTTCAATGCTGGCCATGATGGCTGATCCTGTGGTTGGCGAGGGCGGGTCGGAGGCGGCGGCGAGCCGAAGGGGCACGCATGCTCACCCGCGTGAGTTGACGAAGCGCTCCCGAAGCTCGCGCTTGAGAACCTTTCCGATGGGACTGCGCGGCAGCTCTTCGGTCGCGATCATCTGCGCAATGCGTTGCGCCTTCCCGAGCCGCTCGTTCGCCCATTGCCGGATCGCCTCGGATGAGGCATCGCCACGCAGCACCACGTAGGCGACGGGAGTCTCTCCCCATTCTGGACTCGGAGCCGCTATCACGGCACCCTCCGCGACGTCCGGGTGCTGCATCAAAACGTTTTCGAGATCGATCGCATAAACGTTGAATCCCCCGCTGATGATCACGTCCTTCCTGCGATCGAGGAGATGCAGGAATCCGTCGGCATCGAACCAGCCGATATCGCCGCTTCTCTGAAAACGCCGCCCCTCGGGATCGAACCAGCTCGCCTCCGCAGTCTCCTTCTCGCGCCCATGATAACCGGACATCATCGCGGGCGATCGACCGACGACCTCACCTGCTTCCCCGGGTGGGAGAACGTGACCGGCCTCGTCGATCACGAGCATCTCGACCCCTGGATTGGCGACGCCCACCGTGTCGAGCTTGTCGGGATGCTCGTGCGCGCGGAGCACGGCGCCGACGCCGCCCTCCGTCATCCCGTAGAACTCCGTAAAGCCTCCCGCCGGCCAGCGCTTCAGGATCTGCGCCTTCGTCCTCGACGGCATCGGCGCACTGGTGCAGAACTTGTTGCGGAACGAGGACAGATCCGTGCCGTCGAACGCGGGGTGGTCGAGGAGGCGCCTGTACTGAACGGGAACCAGCACCACATCCGTCGGCCGCCAGCGCTCGGCGAGCCCAAGCCACGCCCCCGCGTCGAACTTCTCCATCAGCAGGGTCGTGCCGCCGGCCGAGAGCACGGCATTGAGGAAGAACAGCGTCGTGTTCGAGCACAGAGGCGTGGCAATGATCGCCCGGCTGTGCATATCGAGACCGAATCGAGACCTCACCGAGCCGGACTCGAAGGCCCTATAGCCCCGGCTCTGGATGATGCCCTTCGGTATGCCCGTAGTCCCCGAGGAATAGATCAGATTGAATCCCTGCTCCGCGAAGGGCTCCACCGGCGGCGGCGTATCGGCCATCTCCTGCGTGAACTGTCCGAGGAAGGCGTCATCGAGCGGGAGCACCTGTGAGTCCTCGAGTCCCATCTCCCCGGTGAGCGCGCGCATCTGCACCTCGTAGAGCGCCGAGACGAAGAGAAATCGGGACCCGCTGTCCTTGACCATCGCCGCACGGGTCTGCGCGGTGACGTAAGAGGACAGCGGTACCGCGCACGCTCCGGCCCGGATCGTGCCGAACATCACCTCCACGTAGGCGACCGAGTTCGATCCGAGCATCGCGACGTAATCGCCGGCGCTCACGCCGCGGGCGCCCAGCGCCCGCGCAATCCGATTGATGCGCCGGTCGAGCTCTCCCCAGGTGACCGATCGTCCACCATCGACGAGCGCCTCGCGTCCGGGCTCGAACCGCGCCGCCGCCCGCAAGAGCTCGTCGATGTCGGCGGCGTCCCGGTTGATCGGCTCATCACTGCTCATCCAAAGTGCTCCCTCGCTGCCGCGCGCGCAATGCGTTCGCCGCCACGCTCAGTAATAGAATCCCGCGCGGAACCCGAACGTACGCGGCGCGCCCGGCACGACGGCACTCGGGTTGGCGTTGACCACGACGATGTTGTTTTCGAGGTTATTGGCATACGCACCGACGTACCAGTTGCCTCCGGGAAAATTGTAGGTCGCATTGACATTGGTGGTGTGGAACGCCGGCTGCCGGTACTGCACCGGAACGGCGACGTCGGACAGGATGTACGAGTCCGAGAAATAGGAATGCACGCTCATCGACACACTGCCGCCGATGCGCAGCGGCCGCGTGTACGTGTAGCCGAGGTTCACGGTGTACTGGGGGGAATCGTCGAGGGGGCGCCCCTTGTAGTTCGGCAGGTTGCCCTGCCCCAGCGGGAAGTAGTCCCCGTACCGGGAGCCCAGGTAGGTCAGGCCGAGGTTGAATCTGTCGTGCGCAGTCGCCTGCCACGTTCCGTTGAATTCGACGCCGTCGACCGTCGCCCGCGCCGCGTTGGTGGTGGCATCGATGTAGAGACCGGCGACCTTCTGCAGAGTCTCGAGCTGGATGTTGTCGTAGTTGTAGCGAAACCCGTCCAGGGTCACGTAGACCCGGTCGTGCGCGAACCGGGACTTGATACCGGCCTCGTAGGACGTGAGCGTTTCGGGCTTGTAGAAGAGGACCGATGCGGGCAGCGCGAGGCTTCCGGTGCACAGGATCCCGTTCCGGGACGTCCCCTGGAGGCACCCGGAGTTCACCCCTCCCGCCTTGTAACCGGTCGAGACGGCCCCATACAGCATGGTCCCGCGGGACAGATCGTACTGGATGCCGGCGCGCCAGGTGAGCTTCGAGTACGCGATGTCGGCGAAGCTCGGGGTCGAGAAGTTGGTGCTGGGATCGGAGTACGGCTGCAGATTGCGCACCGATTCGCTGAAGTAGCTCTTCTCGTCCCGCGATTCCCGCAGGCCGCCGGTCAGACGCAGCTTCGGCAGGACCCGGTACGTCACCTGCGCGAAGGCCGCCTTGGAGGTGTTGACCTGGGGCTCGCTGCCGACCGCGAGGTAGCCGAAGTTGAGGATGTCGGGAAAGTCGTAGATGCTCCAGTTGTCGTACAGGGCCTCACGGAAATAGTAGAGGCCGAACTGGGCCTGCAGCGGACCGGTTCCGCGGGTCGCGAAGCGCAGCTCCTGCGAGTTCTCCTCGTCCGAGGACACGTAGATGTTCGGCATGGCATAGGTCGGGGTCAGCGGCACCTCGTACCGGTAGTGCTCGTCCTGCTCGCGCCAGGCGCTCAGATAGGTGATCTTCAGGGGCCCCATGATCCAGTCGAGCCGCGGCGATATGCCCCAGGTATGGGCGCTGGTCCCGCCCTGCCAGTATTGGCGGAAACCATTGGTGTTGAGCTGCTCCGAGGTGCCCCCGTCGTAGTAGACCGAGTGCTCGTAGTTGTAGATGGGGTTCGACGTGGCGGCCTGGTGGTAGAAGTTCGTGATCGGCACCCACTCGAAGAACACGTTATCCATGTTGGCGTAGTCGGCCTTGACGTTCAGCGTCACATCGTCGTTGATCTTCCACAGGGCGGAGAGCCTGCCCGCGAGGTCGCCCTTGGCGGGATTCATGCTGTACGGATCGCCTGGCGATTTGGTGAGATAGGTGTTGCGGCGATCGTAGTAGATGGCGGCCCGCACTCCGAAGTTGTGGGTTACCGGCACGTTCACCATGAACTGGTCGTTGGTCGCACCGTAATTGCCCACGCTCACGGAGCCGGAATAATGCAGCGCGGTCAGATCCGGCGAATTGGTGATGACGTTGACGACGCCGCCGGTGGTGTTACGTCCCCAGAGGGTCCCTTGTGGACCGCGCAGCACCTCGATGCGATTGATGTCGTAGAAGCCGAGATACATCGGCGTCGTCTGACGCGGGATGTAGATCCCATCCAGCATGAAGGCCACGGCCGGATCGTCGAGCGTGCTGCCGTTGGTATTCGTGACGCCCCGGATCGTGAACTGCACGCCGTTGTAGTTCTCCTGCACGTTGAGATTCTGGGCATAGCCGTTCAGGTCCGCGACCGTGACCAGCCCCTGGCGGCTCAGCTGATCGCCGCTGATCACGTCCATCGCGATCGGCGTTCTGGCGACCGTGGAGTGCACGTGCTGCGCGGTGACGATGATTTCCCCGAGCTGCGGGGCGCTCTCGTCCGCCGGCGTCGACTGGGCCGCATCGGTGGCCGGCGCAGCGGTTTGCATGGCCGGTTTCGCGGCGGCCTCGCCGATCGCATCGGCCGCCAGCACGGCCGGCTGCACCGCGGCGAGGGCGAGGGCCGGCAGGGCTGCCGAAGTGATGAGCCATCCAAGGCACCGGCGCCAGGTCTTGCTCTGTCCCTGCGGATTTGAAAGAGCGCTCGCCGTCCCGGGTGCGCCAAGAACCTCGATGGTCGCGGCCGAGTCGGCCGCACGAATGAAGCCCCTCATGATTCCCCCTAAAGCCTTCGGACGAGGCATGGATATGCGGTGCACAGGAGGGCTCAGAGCTCAGCCGGGCATTGCCGATCGACCCGCGCTTTGGCAACCGCGTCCGCCTGCGCAGGAGCGTGCTCGATTGATCCACCCCAGCCCTTGCGCTCAGAGGTTAAGCAGATGAGACTTGCGCGATAAGGTCCTTTTCGGACATCGGCAGGTTCTAAGAGGACAGAGTGAGAGGGCCGAATGCTTTCACGGATCTCGCTGATCAACGAACGCATCTACGCGCCATACAAGCTGGCCGCACTCGTGGAAGTGCTGGCCGAGCAGGGCATCGCACCGGCGGACAGCCTCCGGGGCAGCGGGATCGATCCCGCCCAGATCTACGATGCCTCACTCCTCACCTCCGTGCGCCAGTACGCGCTCGTCTGCCGCAACGCCGTGTCGCTCTCGTGCGCCCCCGACACGGCCTTCAAAGTCGGCGCACGCCTGCATCTGTCGGCTTACGGCATGTACGGCTACGCCCTGATGTCGTGCCTGTCGCTTCGCGACTTCTTCCGGCTGGGCGTGAAATATCACCACCTGGCCACCCCCGCCCTCAGCATCGACTGGATGGAGTTTTCCGACAGGGTCGTCTGGTTGTTTCCCGATGCGTTGATTTCCAGTCCCTCGCGTGAATTGAAGGAGTTCCTGATCGAGCAGCAGTTCAGCGCGCACGTGACTCACATACGGGATGTGACCAGCCCGGACTGCTCGCCGATCGAGGCTCGCTTCTCCTACCCGGCGCCCGCGCACGCGGACTGGTATCCGCAATATCTGGGCTGCCCGTGTCATTTCCACCAGGAGCGGTGCGAGCTCCTCTACGATGCCGCCCTCCTCGGCCGCAAGCCGCAGCTCGCGCACCACATCACGGCAACGCTGCTGCAGGAAACGTGCGATCGGCTGATCGGCCGGACCAAGGCATCCGTGGGCGCTTCGGGCGAGGTATATCGGATCATGATGAGCACTCCGGGGAGGCTCCCGTCCATGGAAACCGTCGCCAGCACCATGAACATGACGACCCGGACCCTGCGGCGGCGTCTCCTTGCGGAGAAGACCTCGTTCGTTGCGATTCTCGAGGATGTGCGCTGCTCGCTGGCGCTCGAGTATTTGAAAACCACCAAGATGAGCGCCGATGACATCGCCACGGTTCTGGGTTTCAACGACTCGGCGGCGTTTCGCCGCGCGTTGAAACGGTGGACCGGCAAGGGGCTGTTAGAGCTTCGCGGACGAGAGGGCGCGGACAGGCACGCCGCGGCCGGCGGGCGCAAGGCGGGTAGTCGCTGACTCCCGATACCACCGCGGACGGAGACCGGATGACCCGAGTTACCGCACAGCTCAAGTTTCCCTCTGGATCGGGCGCGGCAGCGCACAATCCGATGCCTGAAATCGAGCTCAGCTGGTAGTAGGCTGGTGCCTCCGGTGAAATCGAGGTCGTAAACATCGAAGAGAGCTGCCATGGACCCGCTCGATGTCGCCCAACACTTCATTGAGATCTGCCAGAGGGAGCACACGCCCATCCACTGGCTCACCGCGTGCTTGCATGAATCGATCGAGACGTTGGGCTTTCGGTACTTCGCCTGCTGCGCGCGTGTCGACCCGCTGCGTGCCCCTCCTCGGGCCTTGATGATGATGCACAACTACCCCGCGGCCTGGGTGCAGCACTTCAGCCAGGCGAAGCTCTACGAGATCGATCCGGTCCTGCGTCACGCCGAGGGCGATCCCAAGCCATTCTTCTGGGACAACTTGCTGCAGGCGGAGCCGCTCACGGCGGCGCAGCGACAGATGCTCGCCGACGCATCGAGCCTCGGCATCGCTCACGGCTTCACGGCTCCCATCGAACTGTCGTGGTTGCCTGGTGCGCTCAGGGTTTCCTGCTCGCTCGTGCCCGATGCGAGGACCGTACAGCAGCTCAATTACTTCGTGGCCAAAATCATGGCCAGCGAAATGTACGCCGTCCTCAGCCGCGCGCATGCCCCTCGGGACGAGACACCGATCGTTCAGCTCTCGCGCCGCGAGCGGCAATGCTTGAGCTTGGCGGCGCAGGGAAAGGATGACTGGGCGATCGGACAGCTGCTGGGCTTGAGCCCGGAGACGGTGCACTCCTATTTCAAGCGGCTCATGCAACGGCTTGGAGTGACAACGCGCGTACAGGCAATCGTCTGGGCGCTGAAGACCGGACAGATTTCCTTTTGACGGCCTGCGAGCGCCAGGGAAAATGCCATCTTCCGCCCAATAGCGCCAAAGACGATATTGCGCGATCTCAGTGAGCCTTGAGGGCCGCGCGGGGAGTTTCAGCGCTCCGGCAACAGACGCCGGCAACCGTCGAACCGGCCTCCGTTTCCCCCCGTGCCGACAGGAGGCGCGTCAATACCCCTGATCAGGGGTATTCACGCTTTCTCCGGGGCTCTTCATGCTCCTCGCGTGCTCGGAGCGACGCAAATAAGTGTGGTGGCTGCGTGGCTCGACGTCACGAGCTCTCGTCAGAGCTGTCGGATCCGCGCACATCGGTGGAAAGCCCTCGAGCGTTTCGCGGCGAATTCCGCTACGCCGTTCACAGCGACTGGGGACCTCGATGCGCTCCCGGGCCGTGACTGCATGCACTTGGAGGCCGCGCAATTCCCGCCCCTATACGTGCGCACCCCCATAGGGCCATAGATGCGCACCGGTGGTTCCCGGATCCCCGAGATCCTGGCGCTGCTTGGAAGGGAGGCTACGCCCTTCGTGAGGGCCCGACTCATCTGGGTGCTGCTGCTGGTCGTGGCCGGCGCGATCCTGACGGCGCTCGGACCCGTGGCCCTGAAGCTGCTGGTCGACGGGTACACGGGTCATCGTCATGTAGGCGCCGCCTCCGCGCTTCTCCTGGTCGCGCTGTATGCGCTCAGCCAGTGGCTGGCGCGTATCGCCGGGGAACTCCGGGGATTGATCTACCGGCGAATCCAGTGCCGCATGTTTCGCACCCTCAGTGAGCGGCTGTTCACGCATCTGATGCTCCTGCCGCTGCGCTTTCACCTGGATCGGCAAACCGGCGCTGTCAGCGAGACACTCACGAACGGCCTGGAAGGCGTCCAACTGGTTCTGAATCACCTGGTGCTGACGATCCTGCCGGTAACGATCGAGCTCGCCACCGTTCTCATAGTGCTCGCGCGCATGGCGCCGCCCCCGCTTCTGGCGCTCTTCTGTGCCGCCCTGGCTTTCTATACCGGCGTCTTCGGCCATTCGGCGGCCCCGCTCGCCCAGTCCGCACGCGCCGCTGCTGCCGCACGCGTGGATGCCGGAGCCGTCATCACCGATGGGCTGCTCAATTACGAGACGGTGAAATACTTTGCGGCCGAGTCCAGCGTGCAGGAACGAGTGGGGAAAGCGCTGGCGTGCACTGAAACCGAGTGGCGCGCCTTTTCCCGCCTCTTTGCCCGCAACGGGCTTCTGGTGGCGAGCATCTACGCGGCATTCCTCGCTGCCACCACCGCCTATGCAACCATCGACACACTCCACGGCGGCATGACCATCGGCGATTTCGTGCTCGTCAATACCTACATGCTGCAACTCGTGCGACCGCTGGAGATGCTTGGTCATGCGGTGCAGTCTTGCTTCCAGGGTCTCGCCATGCTGGAAAGGCTGACATCCCTGTTCCGGCAAACCCCGGAGCGCCCACCGGGCATCCGCACCCGGCCCATGGCGGGACCCGGCGCGCTGGAGTTCGATGGTGTCAGTCTGTCGTACCGAAAGGACCGGCCCGTGCTGCGAGATGTGAGCTTCAGGATCGGTCCCAAGAGGACGCTCGGCATCGTAGGGCCGAGCGGTTCGGGCAAGTCGACCCTCGTGCGCCTGGTCATGCGGTTGCTGGAACCCGACGAGGGGCGCATCCTGCTCGACGGCGTGCCAATCTCGAACCTGGATCTGCTACA
The DNA here is from genome assembly GCA_019352035.1 of Pseudomonadota bacterium. Lineage (GTDB taxonomy): Bacteria > Pseudomonadota > Gammaproteobacteria > Steroidobacterales > Steroidobacteraceae > 13-2-20CM-66-19. Next base: position 26,438 of record JABBNZ010000049.1, read on the forward strand.
CCTGCGCAGCGCCATCGCCGTAGTCCCGCAAGATACGGTGCTGTTCAACGACACTCTGGCATACAACATTGCATTGGGCCGCGCGCACGCCGGCATCGCCGACGTCGAGCGCGCCGCCCGTGTCGCTCATTTGCACCAGCTCGTCACGGGCCTGCCGGACGGGTACGCTACCCCGGTCGGTGAACGAGGCATCAAGCTCTCGGGCGGCGAGCGACAGCGTGTGTCGATCGCGCGGGCGGTGCTGAAGTCGCCCCGCATCTATGTCTTCGACGAAGCCACCTCCTCCCTTGACAGCCAGACCGAGCAGGACATACTCGCCAGCCTGCGCGAGATCGCCAGGCACAGCTCCACTCTGGTGATTGCGCACCGGCTGTCCACCGTACTGCACGCCGACGAGATCGCCGTGCTCGACGGCGGACAGATCGTCGAGCGGGGGACACACGCCGGCCTGCTCCGCGAGGGCGGCCGCTACGCGGGGCTATGGCGTGCCCAGCACCATGGCTCGGCGGCATGAAGATGACTCCGTGGAACCGCCCGCTGCCGATACCGACACGGATGAGGCAATTTGCGTGCCCACGGCAGGTCTCAGAGTACCCCTGATCAGGGGTATTTCCCAACTCTGCCGGTTGCCGCATGCTCATATGCGTCACCACGGATTCCGGCGCCAATTCGCGAGTGACGGCGACTCACCACTCAACACTTCTGTTTAGGAGACGACCATGATCCGCAACGAAGGCAAAGTCTCGGTCGAGACGAAGGGCAGTCAGCCTTTTAGCTCCGAGGGCAGCCCGCCACAGCCGAACAGTCAGCTTTGACCGCACGGCCCGGCGATGCGCGGCGCAAGCCGCGCAT
>JABBNZ010000050.1 GCA_019352035.1 Pseudomonadota bacterium
CGGGCGGCTTCGGCAGCGGAATTGGACAGATACTGCCGCTGCCCGCTCTTGTCGGTCGTGTAGATGCGGCGGGAGTCCATCAGCGACTTGTATTGCGATTTGGCCTGGGCGCAGCGCGCAGCCTGGATCTTGGCCTGGTCCCGCTGCACCGCCTCGGCGGCTTCTTCGTGCCGCACGTCACGGGAGGCGGCATCGCTCTCGTTCTGGATGCCCTGCATGGCGCTGGAGTCCCCCGCCGGCTGATCCGCCGTCTGGATCCTGATGAGCTTGGCGCCGGGCTTCCACTGATCGGTGTAGTGCACCTCGCCATGCGCATCGGTCCATTCATAGACGACGTGCGTGCCTGCAAGTGCAACCGCTCCGAACAGGACGGTGATCGATGTGGCCAGCAGGAGGACGGTGAATCGTGGCATGACCTATCTCCCCGGATCACTGCCATTTTCCACCCTGGCCCCGGCCGGGCCTTTGAACTCGGTCACACTAAGCCCGAGAAAGTCTCACGGAAAGCGCAACCCATCGGCCGGCAGGAAGCCCCGGGCCGCCCAGAGCGGCCCGGGGCTTGAGGTTCCCCCGTTAGCGGTCGATCCGCCTACATGTCATAGGCACGCTCGCCGTGGACGGTGATGTCCAGTCCCTCGCGCTCCTCGTCCTCGCTGACACGCAGCCCCATCGTCCACTTCACCAGGTAGAAGCCGATCGCGGCCACCACGGCGGTCCATACGATCACCACGCCGACGGCCTTGGCCTGAATGAGGAGCTGGGCCCAGAGGCCGGGATAGGCGCTGCCGCCCGGGCCGCCTAGCGCCGGATCGTTGAAGATGCCGGTGGTGAGCGCGCCGAAGATCCCGCCCAGCGCGTGCACCCCGAAGACATCCAGCGCATCGTCGGTGCGGATCATCTTCTTCAGGCCGGTGACGCCCCAGAAGCAGAGCGGGCCGACGCCGAGACCGATGATGAATGCGCCCGGGATGCCAACGTTTCCGGCAGCAGGGGTGATGGCCACGAGACCCGCGACGGCACCCGAGGCCGCGCCCAGCATCGAGGGCTTGCCCTTGATCATCCACTCGGCGCCCATCCAGGTGAGCACCGCGCAGGCCGTGGCGAGGTACGTGTTCATGAAGGCGAGCGCCGCCGAGCCATTGGCCTCGAGGGCGGAGCCGGCGTTGAAGCCGAACCACCCGAACCAGAGGAGCGAGGCGCCGATCATGGTCATGGTCAGGCTGTGCGGCGGCATCGGCTCCTTGCCGAGGCCGATGCGCTTGCCGAGGATGATGGCGCCCACGAGCCCTGCGATACCGGCGTTGATATGCACCACGGTGCCACCGGCGAAATCGAGCGCACCCCAACCCGCCAACAGGCCGGCCACGGGATGGTCGGCCGGATTGATGTCGAGACCCGGCACGTACCACACCATGTGCGCCACCGGGCAGTAGCAGAAGGTGAACCAGAAGGCGAGGAAGAGCAGGATGCTCGAGAACTTCACCCGCTCGACCAGGGAGCCGAGGATCAGGCAGCAGGTGATGGCGGCGAAGGTGGCCTGGAAGGCCACGTACACCAGCTCATTCAACACCACCCCCTTGTCGAAGGTGCCGATGACGGAGTAGGCCCCCGTTGCCGGATCGAAGGTGCCGTTGAGAAAGAGCCGGCTCAGGCCGCCAAAGAACTCATTGCCGCCGGTGAAGGCGAGGGAGTAGCCGTAGATGCACCACAGCACCGTGATCAGCGAGAATCCCACGAACACCTGCATCAGCACCGACAGCATGTTCTTCGTACGGACAAGTCCGCCGTAGAAGAGGCCGAGGGCCGGCACCGACATCAACAGCACGAAGGCGGTGGAGGTCAGCATCCAGGCCATGTCGCCCTTGTCGGGCGTGGGCACGGGCGCATCGGCCGCCCATGCCAGCGTTGGCGCGAGGGTCGCGAGGGCCGCGACACCCGTGATTCGTCGGATCGCTTTGAAGAAGTTCGGAGCGGTGCGCATGTGGTCTCCCGGGCGGTTCTCGAGTCTTTGGGCGCGTTTCCGGGCGATCGGGCCACAAACGGACGGCTGCACGACCGGCCTTCGCGCGCGTAAGCTGGTGAAGCGGGCAGTCGGGGTGCAGAATCCATGCCATTGCAATTTTCAGTGTCCTTTCCGGGGCTTGCGCCACCGCCGGCCCCCGCTGCGCACTCTTTTGGTGCCGCGTGTCGGCGGCCTCGCCCCATCGAGGGGCATCGTTGCTCGAAGAGGTGTGATGATGGATAACTTCAGGATCGACGAGATCGCCCGCCGGCTGCTCGAGAGCGTTCCGCCGGCGTTTCGGACCCTCAGCCGGGATCTCGAAACCAACTTCCGGGCGGTGCTGCGCTCGAGCCTCGGCAAGCTCGACCTGGTGACGCGGGAGGAGTTCGACACGCAGACACGCGTACTCGAGCGCACGCGCGCGCGTCTGGCGGAGCTCGAGGCCAGGCTCCAGGCTCTGGAAGGCCTTTCCAGCCCAGAGCAGGCCTCCCCTGCGCAAGCCCCTCCGCAAGCCCCGGCGGCCGGCGACTGAGCGGGGAACCCGTCCTTTGCCGCAGGTCTGGTCCGGCCCATGGACAAGGACAACCTCGCCACGCTCCTGTGCCGAGCCCAAGTCGGCCTCGCGGCGCCGCTGGTGCAGGTCGAAGTCGCGGTCGGCAGCGGGCTGCCGTCCTTCCACCTGGTAGGCCTTCCTGCGACCGTGGTGAGGGAGAGCCGTGATCGGGTCCGCTCGGCGCTGCTTTCCTCCGGCTTCGAGTTCCCGGGCGGCCAGATCGTCGTCAATCTCGCTCCCGCGGAAATCCCCAAGGAGGGCGGCCGGTTCGAGCTCCCCATCGCTCTCGGCATCCTCATCGCTTCGGGGCAGTTCCGGGGGGGTCTGCGCGACTGCTCGGCATGCGAGCTCTACGGCGAGCTCGGGCTGGGAGGGGAAATCAAATCGGTCCGCGGCATTCTGCTCGCGGCCGCGCATGCCGGCCGCGACGGTCACGAGCTGATCGTTCCCGCCGCCAACGCCGATGAGGCGTCGATCGCCGCCGCCACTCCCGTGCGGGGTGCATCGCATCTGCGCGAGGTCTGGCGACATCTCTCGGGTGAAGAGCCGTTGCGCGCGCATGACTCGGTGAGACCGGATCGGGCGGCGCCGGAGCCGCGCAGCGCGCTGCAGCCCGACATCAGCGATGTCAGGGGCCAGTTTCAGGCCAAACGGGCTCTGCTGATCGCCGCCGCGGGCGGGCACAGCCTGCTCATGATCGGACCGCCGGGTTGCGGCAAGAGCATGTTGGCGCAGCGCCTGCCGGGTTTGTTGCCGCCGCTCACCGATGCCGAGGCGCTCGACTGCGCCGCCATCGCGTCGGTCAGCGCCGCCGGATTCGACATGGGCGGCTTCGGACGCCGTCCCTTCCGCTCCCCCCATCACACGGCCTCCCCTGTCTCCCTGGTCGGCGGCGGCGCGCATGCGCGCCCAGGAGAGATCAGCCTGGCCCACCGCGGCGTGTTGTTCCTCGACGAGCTGCCGGAGTTCGATCGCCAGGTCCTCGAGGCGCTGCGCGAGCCGCTCGAAGCCGGGGTCGTCAGAATCGCCCGTGCCGCCGCGCGCGCGGACTATCCCGCGGAGTTTCAACTCATTGCCGCGATGAATCCCTGCCCCTGCGGGTACCTCGGCGATCCGGCCGGGACCTGCCGCTGCACGGCGGTCCAGGCGCAACGATATCGGGCGCGGATCTCAGGACCCCTGCTCGATCGTCTCGACCTGCACATCCAGGTTCCGCCGCTCGAAGCCGGGGACTTCGCCGATGACCTCCCGCGAGCGGAACCGACTGCTGTGCTGGCGGCAAAGGTCGCTCGCGCCCGCAGCCGCCAGGGGTCCCGTCAAGGGTGTTGCAACGCCCGCCTGACGGATGCCGAAGTCGACCATTGCTGCACGCTCGAGCCTCCGGCTCGAGCGCTCCTCGACCGGACGATGCGGCACCTGCGGTTCTCCGCGCGCACGCGCCAGCGCATCCTGAAGGTCGCGCGCACGATAGCCGACATCGACGGGCGGGAAGCCATCGCCGAGACCCACGTCAGCGAGGCGGTGATGCTGCGATGCCTGGACCGCGAGCGCGCCGCCCAGGCCTGACTCCGATCCTGGAAGGGCTCCCTACTTCGCCTTGCCCTTGACCACGCCCGGGTCGGCCAGCGAGACCATGTAGTTCACGGCCTGCTCGACCAGAGCGTCGGGCACGTTGGTGCGGCCCCCCTTGGCGGGCATGGTGCCGCTGCGTCCGGTGAAGCCGTGCAGGGCATGCTGGTAGAGGGTGGGCAGTCCCTTGGCGATTCGGGGCGCCCAGGCCGCCTTGTCGCCCGCCTTCGGGGCGCCGACGATGCCAGGGCCATGGCAGGCGCTGCAGGTCTGCTCGAAGAGCTGGTGGCCGCTGGTCGGCATGCCCGGACCAGAAGAGCTGCCGCCAGCCTCGGCGGTGGCGCCGGCCTCGGGCTTGATCGCCAGGGCGGCATTGTTCTGCCCCGCGACCGCCTCCGCCTCGAAGGGGGCCACGCGCTCCGCGACACCCTTGAGGTATTCAGGTCCGCTTCGCATCTCCTTGGCTTCCAGGTGGGAGCCGATCGAGCGGGCCACGATGAAGAAGACGAGGGCGACGGCGGCCAGCGCGCCGATCACCATGCTGAACATGTTGATGAAATGGGTGTCCTGCTTGCTCACCGATGCCTCGCAGTGCCACTCGCAAACACGAAGGGCGCAGTATAACCGTTTGGCTCGCGGCTTCGTAAATGGCGTCGAGCCGCCCGGCCGCGTATGATTCCAGGTCCCCACGGGGCGGCGCGCCCGTAGCTCAGTTGGATAGAGTGGCAGCCTCCGAAGCTGCAGGTCGCTGGTTCGAATCCAGTCGGGCGCGCCAATTTGGCCCAGTTATGCCGATAAGCCCGATCGCTGGTTCGACAAAATCGCCCGGAGCGATTTTGGACGGCGCAGAGCGCCGGCCCGCAGGGCGCCGGCCATGGATGGTGGAGGCGCAATCCAGTCGGGCGCGCCAATTTGGCCCGGTTATTCCGATAAGCCCGATCCTGGCCCGGCCATCAGGCCCGGCCTCGGCCTCGGCCCCGGACCCGCTCCCGATGCGACCCGAAACGGCAGGCATATGCCCGGGTGAGCTCCGCGCCGAACAGGAATACCTGGGCGGAGTAGTACACCCAGAGCAGCACGACGATGACCGAGCCCGCCGCTCCATAGGTCGAGGCCACCATGCTGCTGCCGAGGTAGAGCCCAATGGCGTACTTCCCCACGATGAAGAGCACGGCGGTGATCAGCGCCCCGACGGCTACGTCCTTCCAGCCGAGCTTGACGCTGGGCAGCACCTTGTAGACCGTCGCGAAGAGCAGCCCCGCCAGTCCGAAGGATACGAGCGAGCTCGTCCAGCGCAGGACCACACCCACGATGACGATACCGCGCGAGAGGTCCTCGAGCGCTCCCAGGGCCGCACTGAAGAGCAGCGATGCGAGCAGCAGGACCCCGAGCGCCAGGATGAGCCCGATGGACAGCAGCCGGCTGCGCAAATAGGCCCAGTACCACTTGCGGGTGACGTCCCCCACGCTCCAGATCTGATCCAACCCGGATTTCAGCTCGACGAGGGCGGTATCGGCGCTGAGCAACAGCGTCACGACGCTGATCGCCGTCGCCACCACCCCGGCCTCGGGGCGATGCGCCCGGATCAGCAGCTTCTGCACCTCAGCCGCGGAGTGAGGCCCGATCACGTTGCTGACCTGCTGGTAGATCTCCCCGCGCGCGGCGCGCTGGCCGAAGAAGAACCCGGCCATGGCCACCGTGAGCAGAAGAATCGGCCCCAGCGAGAAGACCGTGTAGAAGGCGAGCGCCGCTCCGAGGCGGGAGGCCTGATGGTCGCTCCAGCCGTTGGCCGCGTCCTTCAGCAGGTCCCACGCATGCGCGGCACCGCGGCGGCCCCAGAGCGGAATGTTGAGCATGGCGATGTTCGCGCCCCCCCGGTCGCTGCTCCTATCGAGGGCTCGGGTGCTTGTCGATGTCCTTCAGCGCCAGCGCGGCCGAGACATGCGCCAGATGCGTCAGCCCCTGGGGGAAATTTCCCAGCATCTCGCGGTGCCTGGGCAGGTACTCCTCCGCGAAGAGTCCGAGGTCGTTGCCGCAGCGGCAGGCGCGGTCGAAGACCTCGTACGCCTCCTTTCGCCGCCGCTGGTGCGCCAGGCATTCGGCCAGCCAGAACGTGCAGGCCACGAAGACGCCTTCGTTTCCGCTCAGGCCGTCTTGCGCCTTGTACCGCATGATCAGCCCGCTTCGCGACAGCTCCTTGCGGATGACATCGGTCGTGCGGACCATGCGCTCGTCGTTCCACGCCACGAAATCGACCGCCGGCAGGAGCAGGAGCGACGCATCGACATCCTTGCTGCCGTAGCTGCGGACGAAAATGCCCCGCTTGCGGTCGTAGCCGCGCTTTTCGATCTCCTTGCGCAGCGCGTCCCGCTCCCCGCGCCAGCGGTCGATCGGCGCCGGCAGCGAGTAGCGCTCCGCGAGCGCGATGCCGCCGTCGATGGCCACCCAGCACATGACCTTGGATTGCACGAAGTGCAGCGGCCGCGAGCGCACCTCCCAGAGTCCGCGGTCCGGCAGGCGGCAGCGGCCGATCGCCGCCTCCACGATCGCGGCCAGAAACTTCCAGTAGTTGTCATCCGGCCGCTCGCCGCGCTCGCTCCAGCGCCACGACAGCTCCATCACCAGGCCGTACATGTCCGCCTGGAACTGCTCGGCGGCGCCGTTGCCGATGCGCACCGGCCGCGAGCCACGCCAGCCCTCGAGCTTGTCGAGATCGATCTCCGGAACCCGGCGCTTGCCGTCGACCGCGTAGAGCACCTGCAGCTCATCGGCGTTGCCCGCCGCGCTGCGCTGGATGAAGCGGCGCACGCCTCTCGCTTCCGCCTGCAATCCGAGGTTGCTCAGCGCGTGCACGGTGAAGATGGAGTCGCGCAGCCAGCAGAAGCGGTAGTCCCAGTTGCGCTCGCCGCCGATCTGCTCCGGCAGCGAAGTCGTCGGCGCCGCAACGATGGCGCCCGTGGGCGCGTAGCAGAGTGATTTCAACACGAGGGCGGAGCGCACGATACTGACACCGCGTCCGTCCTCGTAGATGATCTTCGCCGACCAGTCCCGCCACCAGCGCTGCGTCTCCTCGTAATGCTGGTCGAGCTCAGCGACCGCCTTCTCGCCGAGGCGCGTGCTCTCGGTCTCCTCGGGCGGCACGAACTGCAGACCGAGGTGATAGCGCGAGTCGGCACGAACCTCCAGCGTCCCCTCGAGGTCGTGATCCTTGCCGGGATGAAGCGATACATCGCCGAAGATGGCCAGTCCCGCGTTGCTGCCGACGGCGAGATGGGTTCCCGAGGACGCCGCGCGGATCCACGGCTTGACCTCGCCGAAATCGAGCCGCGGCACGATCTTGACATTCAACCGCACCGTGCCCCGGACCCCCTCGACGATGCGCACGATCTCGCGGCGCGGCCGCTGCCGCCCGCCGGTGCGCATCGCGAAGAAGTCGATGAGCCGCGCCTCGCCGCCCGCGGAGCGGAAAGTGGTCACCAACACCAGGCTCTTCTCGAGGTACTCGCGCCGCGCGGTGAAGCGCCCGGCGGGGCAGATCTGGAAGTAGCCGCCCTTGTCCCAGTCGAGCAACCGCCCGAAGCAGCTGTCGGAGTCGAACCGCGGCAGGCAGCACCAGTCGATCGATCCCTGCCGGGAGACCAGCGCCGCGGAGTGGCAGTCGCCGATGAGCGCGTAGTCCGCGAGCGATGGGTACTCGCCCGAACGCTTCATTCGTCGCTCGCGCCTCGGCTCAGCGGGCCTGCGAGCCATTCTTCTCTTCGATCATCCTACCGATCATCTCGCGGTAGTCCTCGATCGCGGCGGTGATCACCTTCGCGGCATCCTCGTAGCCGTAGCGGCCGACCACCGCGATCTTGGAAGGCTCGCCGGGAACCAGCTTGTAGGTCGAGAAGTAGTGCTCCAGGCGCTCGAGCAGCGCCGGCGGGAGGTCGGCAATGTCGCCCGCGCCCCCCCAGATGTAGTCGCCATCCAACACGGCGATGATCTTGTCGTCGGCCTCGCCCCGATCGATGATCTTGAGGCCCCCGAGGACCCGGGCGCGCAGCAGGATCTCCGAGTGGGTGATCGGCCGCTCGCTGATGACGCAGATGTCCAACGGATCCCCATCGCCCCGGTCGCAGTCCCTCGCCAGCCGCCGCACCCGCTCCCCGCAGTAGGTCTGCGGTACGAAACCGTAGAGCGACGGCGGCTGCGACGAGGTGCGCTGCGGTCGGTCCACGCGCAGATACCCCGTAGCCTTGTCGACTTCATACTTCATGAGGTCAAAGGGCGTGATCTCGATGTACGCGTTGACCACGCGCGGACATTCTTCTCCGGGCTCGAGGCCGTGCCAGGGGTGGGGGCGCCAACGGGCGTAACCTAGCAGCGAGTCTGAAGTCATGCTTTCGTTTTTCTTTCCTGATGGATCCGGTACGCCGCCTCGCCCGCGGGCGAGGCGGCCGTGCCAATTGCGAGAGGTCCGGCCCTTGTCCTGGTGCCGACCCGCGATTGCGGTACTTACTGCGGCGGCGGATTGCCGTTGCCGCCACCGGTACCGCCAGAGCTGCCACCGGTGCCACCGCCAGAGCCGGTACCATCGCCCGATCCGCCCGGGGGCGCCCCGTTGGGATTGGTGCTCGGCGGCGGTGGCGGGGTCTCTTCCGGCGCGCCGCCGGGCTGCGAGCTCGGAGCGCTCGCCGGCGGAGCCGTCTGGTCGGACGGTGCCGTGGTCGCGTTCGGGTTGTCAGCCGAACCTCCCCCGTTCGAATTATGTGAGCAGGCGCCGACGGAAAGGGAAAACGCGGCGACGCACAGCAACAACAGGCTGCGATTCATAGGATCACCTCTCAAAGGAAGGTTCCAGACGAAAGCGCAGTGTCGCAAGCCGCGTTCCACCTGCGGCCAGGCGAGGCAGTCCGCGGGCCCTGGCCCGTGAACCGCGGGCGCAGCGCCGGCTATTTCTTGGCCGCGGCGCGCTTTTTCTTCTTGGCTGGATCCTTGGCGCGGGACTTCCCGAAAGAGCCCCGATAGATCTTGCCTCGCCGGGACCGCGTGTCACCTTTGCCCATCTAAATGCCTCCGATTGCTGCCTCTACGAACCGTCGCGCAGTCTACGGAGTGCCCGTGCGAAAGCAAGTGAGCAAGCGGGCTCGAGGCCGCCCTCGAGCCGCGGGGCGATCCAAGCCAGTGGGCTGGCCGCGCACGAAATCGCCGGGAGCGGCGCGCAGCGCCGGACCCACAGGGTCTAGGCTCAGGATGGGCCGAGCAGTGCGGCGAAGCCGAGCTTCGGCGCCAATGAAAAAGGCCGGCCCCTGTCAGGGCCGGCCTCGAGTATCGGCTGCTTACCAGCGCTTCGGAGCGCCGCCGCCGCCGCCCCGTGCGCCGCCGCCGCCGCCTGTGCGCTCCTGCGCCTCGTTCACCCGCAGGGGACGTCCGCCGAGGTCCTTGCCGTTCAGGTTCTGAATGGCGCGGGACGCGTCGGCACGCGACATCTCCACGAACCCGAAGCCGCGCGGCCGGCCGGTATCCCGGTCGGTGATGAGGCTTACGGACTCGACGGTGCCGTGCTGCGCGAACAGATCGCGGATCTCGCTGTCAGTGGCCGAAAACGGAAGGTTTCCGACGTAAATCTTCGTCATGCAATCAAACTCCAAGAAACAGATATGCCCTGGCCGGGGACGATTCGGCTTTTCTCAGACTCGGAAGCCGGTCCCGAATGCAAAGCGGGCGGCAGGCGGCAGGAAAGGGAAAGGTCACGGACGGGTAAGCCACGATAACCCAGGGGAAGGGGCGGATACAAGCGAAACCGGCGTGCTGCATCGGCCCAACCGCACTCGCCCGCGCCTCGGCCGCTTAGCGGTAACGGGCCAGGAGCTTCGCCAGGCCTTCGGAGCCGGGAGAGAGGGCCTCGTACGGCAGGCTGTTCAGCGGCTCTTCGGGTGTTCCATTGATCTGGTGGAATTCCGGTCTGGCCCCATCGGCGTCGCCCTCCCTACCGAGGTACAGCAGACCCGTCAGGTACTCCCCGGACCGCAGGCGCTCCTGCACCCTGGCCTGCGCGGCCGCCCGGTCGGTGGGCTCGTACGCCTCATCGAGCTTGCGCAGCATGATGCGGCTGCCATCGTGCATCGTGACGGGCAGCGCCTCGCCGGCGCCGTATTCGGCCGTGATTTCGCGCTCCGGCGGCACGAAGTCGGCCTGCACGGCCGGCTCGTAGTGCTCGCGGGTGTAGGCGTAGCTCTTGGTGGAGCCCTCGTGATCGTTGAAGGTCACGCAGGGCGAGAGCACATCGATGAGGGCGAAACCTCGATGCCTGAGGCCGGCCTCGATGAGCGGCACGAGCTGCCGCTTGTCGCCGGAGAAGCTGCGTGCCACGAACGACGCCCCGAGGTTCATCGCGAGCAACACCGGATCGATGGGCGGCTGGAAGTTGGTCTCGCCCTTTTTCGCCTTGCTGCCGATGTCGGCGGAGGCGGAGAACTGGCCCTTCGTGAGGCCGTAGACGCCGTTGTTCTCGATGATGTACAGCATGTCGAGATTGCGGCGCACGGCATGACAGAATTGCCCGAGGCCGATCGACAGCGTGTCGCCGTCCCCCGAGACACCGATGTAGGTCAGCCGCCTGTTGGCGGCACTGGCCCCGGTCGCGATGGAAGGCATGCGCCCATGCACGGAGTTGAAGCCATGGGCGCCGCTTACGAAGTAAGCCGTCGTCTTGGACGAGCAGCCGATGCCGGACAGCTTCACCAGGTTCTGCGGCTCGATGGACCCCCGCCAGCAGGCCTCGACGATCGCGGCGGTGATGGAGTCGTGCCCGCACCCGGCGCAGAGTGTCGAGAGGGCCCCCTCGTAATCGCGGCGGACGAGGCCGAGCACGTTGCGCGGCAGGGAGGGATGGACGACCTTGGGTTTGGCGATGAACGTCATTGTTGATCCTATGTGGCCGTGCCGCCGGCCGTCCGTGGCGGTAGGCCCGCCGGCCCGGAGAGTCTGTCCGGGCGCTCGGCGCTGCACGCCGCGCCCGCGTCTTTCGGCTGGGGCTGCGGTGTGGGAAGGACTTCGGCGAGCACCCCCTCGACGATGAAGCTCGAGGAAATGGGCAGTCCGCTGTAGTGCAGCAGCGAGCGCAGCTTCGACTTCTCCACCGCGGTCTCGAGCGTGAGCAGCGCGCGAAATTGCGCGTCTCGATTTTGCTCCACGACGAAGAGCACCCGGTGCGCCGCGAGGAACCGCTCCACGTCCTCGCTGAAAGGGAAGGAGCGTACGCGCATGTAGTTCACGCCCACGCCGCGCGCCTTGAGGATCGCCATCGCCTCGTGGATGGCGCTGTCGCAGCTTCCCAGCGATACGATTCCCACATCGCCCCCGGCGGTCGCGTCGATGACGGCGCGCGGCACCAGCTTCTTCGCGGTGTCCCACTTCTTCATCAGCCGGTCGAGGACGATCTGGTATTCCGTCGAGTCTTCCGTGTAGGTCCCGTACTGCGAGTGTCCGGAGCCGCGCGCGAACCACGCCCCCTTGGGATGCACGCCCGGCAGCGTCCGGTACGGGATCCCGTCGCCGTCCTTGTCCAGATACCGCTGGAATTTCTCGAGCTTTTCGATCTGCGCCTTGTCCAGGATCTTGCCGCGGTCAGGCCGATAGGCGTCGTCCCACTTGAGCTCCCGGCACATCCAGTCGTTCATGCCGATGTCGAGATCCGACAGCACCATCACCGGCGTCTGCAGGCGCTCGGCGAGATCGAATGCCTGCGCGGCCATGTAGAAGCACTCTTCCGGATTGGCGGGATAGAGGCAGACATGGCGCGTATCGCCGTGGGAAGCGTAGGCGCATTCCATCACGTCGCATTGCTGGGTGCGCGTCGGCATGCCCGTCGAGGGTCCGACGCGCTGAATATCGAACACCACCGCCGGCACCTCGGCGTAATACGCGAGGCCCAGGAATTCGTTCATGAGCGAAATGCCGGGGCCCGAGGTCGCGGTGAACGCGCGGCAACCGTTCCAGGACGCGCCGATCACCATGCCGATGGCCGCCAGCTCGTCCTCGGCCTGGATGAAGGCGAAGCGCTTCGCCCGGGTCTCGGGGTCGATCCGCGTGCGATCGCAGAAGCCCTTGAAGGCATCCATCAGCGAGGTCGAGGGAGTGATCGGATACCACGCCGCCACGGTCGCGCCCGCGAAGAGACAGCCGAGCGCCGCCGCGGTGTTGCCGTCGATCATGATGTGTCCGGCGGTGCGGTCCATCTTCTCGACCTTGAGCGGCAGCGGACAGGCGAAGTTCTGCCGCGCATAGTCGTAGCCCAGGCCGATCGCCTTCATGTTGCTGTCGACCAGGTGCGGCTTCTTCGCGTAAGTCTCGGCCAGCAGCTCGCGGATGCGCTCGAGGTCCAGATCGAGCAATGCGGCCAGCACGCCCGCGTAGCAGATGTTCTTCGTCAGGATGCGGGTGCGCACGCCATTGAAGTTCTCGTTGCACATCCTGGCGAGCGGCACGCCGAGCACCGTGATGTCACCGCGGCCGAGGAGCGCCGGCCGCGGCCACGTCGAGTCGTAGACGAGGTAGCCGCCGGGGGCGACTTCCTTCACGTCCCGCGAATAGGTCTCGGCATTCATCGCAACCATGAGATCCACGGAGCCGGAGCGCGCCACGTGGCCGTCGCGGGAGATGCGGATCTCGTACCAGGTGGGCAGGCCCTGGATGTTGGAGGGAAAGTAATTCTTTCCCATCACGGGGATGCCGCTTCTGAAGATGGACTTCATCAGCAGCGTGTTGGCGCTCGCCGAGCCGGTGCCGTTGACCGTGGCGATCTTGATCGTGAAGTCGTTGATTCGGTTCGTGGTCACTGTAAGCCGTCCGCGCGCATCACTAATTACCTCTTGGCGAGAACGCCGTGAATACGTCCATGCAGGGCTAGCGGATCGCCGTCCTGGCGATCCGCTTCCGGCCAAGAGCCATTTTGGGCTGCGCTCTGATTCACATTCGGGTGCGATGGGACTCGTTCGCGGTCAGGCGATCTTGGGTTTGCGCGCTTGCAGAGCCCGGGCCTCGTCCTCGGCGTGGGGCCAGTGGACGTGCGACTTCTGCATGTCCCATGCGGCGGTGGGGCAGCGCTCGGCGCAGAGGCCGCAATGGACGCAAAGGTCCTCGTCCTTGACCATGACGCGCGCGGTTTGCGGCAGCGCGGCCGAGACGTAGAGCGGCTGGGCGAGGTTGCGCGCGGGAACCTTGAGCGTGCCGCGCAGCTCGGCTTCGGGCCCGTTGGCGGTGATGGTGAGGCAGTCGACGGGGCAGATGTCGAGGCAGGCGTCGCACTCGATGCAGAGCTTGGCGGTGAAGACCGTCTGCACGTCGCAATTGAGGCAGCGCTGCACTTCCTGCGCCGTCTGCTCGGCGCTGAAGCCGAGCTCCACTTCGATGTCGAGCTTCTTGAAGCGCTCCTTGAGGGAGACGTGGGGCATCAGCCGGCGCTCGACCGGCGCGTAGTCGTTGGAGTACGACCATTCGTGCATGCCCATCTTGCGGCTCTGCAGGTTCACGCCCGGCGGCAGGCGCTCGACGACCGACTCGCCCTGGCAGTGCCTGTGGATCGAAATAGCGGCCTGATGGCCCTGCTCCACCGCCCAGATGATGTTCTTCGGGCCGAAGGCCGCGTCGCCGCCGAAGAAGACCCCGGGCCGCGTCGACTGAAACGTGACCGGATCGACCACCGGCACGTGCCACTTGTCGAGCTCGATGCCGAGATCGCCCTCGATCCAGGGGAAGGCATTCTCCTGTCCGATCGCGAGAATGACGTCATCGGCCGGGATGAATTCCTCGCCGGTCACCCGCTCCGCGGTGATGCGGCCGCGGCCGTCGAGCTCGTACTCCATGCGGTCGAAGGTCATTCCCACGAGCCGGCCGCCTTCGGTGACGAAGGCTTTCGGCGAGCGATTGACCACGATCTCGACGCTCTCCTCCTCGGCATCCTCGAGCTCCCATTCCGATGCCTTGAAGAAGCCGCGGGGCTTGCGCGCCATGACCTTCACCTGCCGGGCACCGAGCCGCAGGCTCGTGCGGCAGCAGTCCATCGCCGTGTTGCCGACGCCGATGATGAGGACGCGCTCGCCGATCCGCTCGGTATGGCCGAAGGCCACGGATTCCAGCCAGGCGATGCCGATGTGCACGCTCGCATCGGCCGCGGCGCGGCCCGGGAGAACGAGATTCTTGCCCTGGGGAGCCCCGGACCCGACGAAAACCGCATCGAAGCCGCCGCTCGCGAGCAGCTCCTTCATGCTGCCGATGCGATGCCCCAGCTTGAGGTCGACTCCCATGTCAACGATCATCCGGATCTCTTCCTCGAGCACCGTCTGGGGCAGGCGGAATGAGGGGATATTGGTACGCATCAGGCCGCCGGGCTCGCCGTATTGCTCGAAGATCGTGACCTCGTAGCCAAGCGGCATCAGGTCGTTGGCGACGGTGAGCGAGGCGCAGCCGGCGCCGATGCAGGCGATGCGCTTGCCGTTCTTGATCCTCGGGATGAGCGGCAGCTTGCCGCTGACATCGTCGCGGTTGTCGGCGGCCACGCGCTTCAGCCGGCAGATGGCGACCGGCTTGGCTTCGACGCGGCCGCGGCGGCAGGCGGGCTCGCACGGCCGGTCGCAGACGCGCCCCAGAATGCCGGGAAAGACGTTGGAGTGCCGGTTGACGAGGTACGCCTCGGTGAAGCGGCCCTGGGCGATCAGCCTGATGTATTCAGGAACATCGGTGTGGGCCGGACATGCCCATTGGCAATCGACCACGCGGTGAAAGTAGTCGGGGTGGGATGTATCTGTAGCGTCCACGATGTACCGCTGCTGGAGCAGGGACGTCCATAATAGTGCAATATGGGTCGATTGGCGGAAACGGGCCTGCGGCCGTTTGCGCAGCGCCGAGATCCCCCGGGAAACGGCCGCCCATTCAAGTTGCTTTTGACCTCGCCATGCCTTCCCCCGAGCCCCAGCCCATCGAGATCAAGCTGCGCCGCGCCCTGCGCCGCCTCGAGGTCACTTTCGAGGACGGCAGCCGGTTCGAGCTGCCCTTCGAGTATCTGCGGGTCCATTCCCCGTCGGCGGAGGTCAAAGGCCATGCCCCCGGCCAGGAGACGCTGGTTCTCGGCAAGGAGGCGGTCGAGGTCCGCGCGATCGAGCCGGTCGGGCAGTACGCCGTGAAGCTCGTCTTCGACGATGGCCACGATACCGGCCTCTACACCTGGAAATACCTCTACGAGCTCGGCCGCGACCGCGACGCCAGATGGTCCCAATACCTGGCCCGGGTCCAAGCCCAGCCCCCGGCCCCATCTCCCTCCCCACCCAAAAGCAAGTGACTGAGCGGCCCCCCCGGGCCGTCCGCTGAGACCCGGTTGCGCGATGGGGGGCACCCCCGGGAAACGGGCCGCGCGGCGAACCCCACGCCGTTGGGCTCGCCGCGCACAAACTTGCCGGGAGCGATTTTGGACCGCGCGCAGACCGGCCCCGAAGGGGCGAGACCAGGATGGGCCGGGCAACGCGGCAGGATGCCGTTCTCTTGCGTCAAAAAAATAAAGGGCCAAGCGGCATGACCGCCTGGCCCTTTAGGTTCAAGACCCCCCTTACCGGGGTCGGATTCTGCGCAGCATGCCGGGGAAAAAGCAAGACGATACAATGCCCCTCCCCCGCGGCCCCGGCGAGACGATGACTGACCCCCAATCCACCGATTTCGGCTACGAGCGAGTGCCTTGGCGCGACAAGGCGCGGCGGGTCCGCGGCGTCTTCGACTCGGTCGCCCACAATTACGATCTGATGAACGACCTGATGTCCGGAGGCGCCCACCGGCTCTGGAAGCGCTTCACGCTGTCGCTCACGGGGCTTCGTCCCGGGCAGCGGGCACTCGATGTCGCCGGCGGCACCGGCGATCTCGCCACCGGTCTCGCCCGGCAGGTCGGCGAGCGCGGCCTCGTCGTGTTGAGTGACATCAACTCCGCCATGCTGCGCCGGGGCCGCGACCGCCTCACGGACCGCGGCATTCTCGGCAATGTGCAATACGTCCAGGCGAACGCGGAGCGCCTGCCTTTCGCGGATGATGCGTTCGACTGCATCACCATCGGCTTCGGGCTGCGCAACGTCACGGACAAGCTCGCCGCGTTGGCCGCAATGCGGCGGGTGTTGAAGCCGGGAGGACAGCTCCTGGTGTTGGAATTCTCGCATCCTGTTGCGCCGGGGCTCGGCCCTCTCTATGACGCCTACTCGTTCCGGGTGCTGCCGCTGCTCGGAAGAATCGTGGCCCGGGACGAGGCGAGTTATCGCTATCTCGCCGAGTCCATCCGCATGCATCCGGGGCAGGAGGCGCTGCTCGAGATGATGCGGGCGGCCGGCCTCGAGGGCTGCCGCTATCACAATCTCTCCGGCGGCATCGTCGCCCTGCACCGCGGCTACAAATACTGACGGACCCAGCCATGCTCACCGCCACGATCGAGAACGTCCTCAACCGCGGTCTGCCCCGCTCGCCGCGCGCGCAGCAGCTCTGCGCGGAGCTCGCCGGCCGCCGCATCGCCATCGAGGCACCGGCGGTGGCGCGCCTGCTCGTCGAGTCCACGGGCAACTCCCTGCGCATCACCCGCGGCAGCCTGCCGGCCGACGCGGAAGTGATCGGCGGCCCGCTGAGCCTGCTCGCGCTGAGCACCGGCGCCGCGGACGAGCCGCTGTCACGCGGCGACATCGAGGTGCGGGGCGATGCGGAGCTCGCGCAGAAATTTCGGGAGCTCGCGCGGCTGCTCAAGCCCGATCCGGAGGAGGAGCTGTCGCTTCTCATCGGGGATGTGGCGGCGCATCGCATCGGCAGGCTGACCCGCGGCGCCTTGGACTGGACCCGCAACGCGGCCGCGACACTGCTGCAGGACGCCGGCGAGTACTTCAGCCACGAGCGTGGCGACCTGGTGTCCCGCGAGGAGGGCGAGCAATTCCTTCGGGACGTCGACGCGCTGCGCGAGGACCTCGACCGCCTCGATACGCGAATCGGGCTGCTGAAGCAGCCGCCCGTCTCGAATTGAAGCCGGTGTTCCGACCGTGAAGCTGCGCGTCATCGCGCGGCTCCTGCAGATCCAGCGGGTGCTGTTGAAATACGGCCTGCACGATTTCGTGCGGGCGACGCACCTCTATGCGCCGCTGCGCTTTCTGTTCTACCTCTCCCCGGATACCTGGCTCAATCCGCACCGCCGCGCCCCGCGGGCGGTGCGCCTGCGGCTCGCGCTCGAGGAGCTGGGACCGATATTCGTCAAGTTCGGCCAGGCGCTCTCCACCCGGCGCGACCTGCTGCCGTCCGACGTCGCCGAGGAGCTCGCCCGACTGCAGGACCGCGTGCCCCCCTTCCCCGGATCGCGGGCGCGGGACTTGATCGAGCAGGCCTACGGGCAGTCCGTCTCGGAGGCGTTCTCCGAGTTCGATGAGACGCCGCTCGCGGCGGCCTCCATCGCCCAGGTGCATGCCGCCCGGCTTCCGAACGGCAAGGAAGTCGTGGTGAAGGTGCTGCGGCCAGGGGTCAGCGACATCATCGAGCGCGATCTCGAGGTGCTGTTCGCGCTCGCCGAGCTCGCGCAGAACTACTGGCGCGAGGGCCGCCGGCTGCGCCCGATCGAGATCGTGCGCGAGTACCAGAAGACCATCATCGACGAGCTCGACCTCATGCGCGAGGCGGCCAACGCCTCGCAGCTGAAGCGCAACTTCGCGGGCTCGGACCTGCTCTACGTCCCGGAAGTCTACTGGGACCACTGCCGCATCGACGTGATGGTGATGGAGCGCATCCGCGGCATCCCGATCAGCGACATGGCGAAACTGCGCGCCCTCGGCACCGACTTCCGGCTGCTCGCCGAGAACGGAGTGCGGATCTTCTTCACACAGGTGTTCCGGCACAACTTCTTCCACGCCGACATGCACCCCGGCAACATCTTCGTGATCGTCGACGATCCGGCCCGGCCACGCTACGCGGCGGTGGATTTCG
Source organism: Pseudomonadota bacterium (assembly GCA_019352035.1). GTDB lineage: Bacteria > Pseudomonadota > Gammaproteobacteria > Steroidobacterales > Steroidobacteraceae > 13-2-20CM-66-19. The sequence goes on from JABBNZ010000050.1 coordinate 18,093, forward strand.
GCATCGTCGGCACGCTCGATCCGCGCGATCAGCACTATCTCGCCGAGAATTTCCTCGCCGTCTTCGACCGCGACTACCGCCGCGTGGCGCAGCTGCACGTGGAATCCGGGTGGGTGCCCGCGGGCACGCGCGTGGACGAGATCGAATCGGCCGTGCGCACCGTGTGCGAGCCGATATTCGACCGGCCGCTCGAGGACATCTCCTTCGCCAACCTCCTGGTGCGGCTGTTCGAGATCTCCCGGCGTTTCAACGTGGAGCTGCAGCCTCAACTGATCCTGCTGCAGAAGACGCTCGTCAACGTCGAGGGGCTCGGCCGCGAGCTCTACCCGCAGCTCGATGTCTGGCATACCGCGGCGCCGATCCTGCGCGAGTGGATGCGCGAGCGCATGAGCCTGCGCCAGATCCTGCGCAACGTGCGCGCGCAGATGCCGGAGCTGATCGAGGCGGCGCGTGTTCTTCCCGCGGTGCTCAAGGGCGCCTTGCAGAAGGCCGAGGGCGGCATGCTGCGGATGCTGGTCGAAACGCCCGCCGTCGACCTGCTGCATGCGGAGCTGCGACGCGGCCACAGGCGCCGCGATGCGGTGATCGTGGGTGCCGCCGCCCTGCTCGGCGGCATCGTCTGGCTCGCGCTCGGGCGCGCGGCGTGGCCCGGGTGGACGCTGACGGGGCTCGGGGCGGGGTGGCTCCTTCTCGTTTATCGGCTGTTTTGATGTCCCACCGGCGCGCGTTCCCTGCGTTTCCTCCTCGCCGTCGGCCATCCAGCCACTAGCTATGGAGGCTCTTGGGCTCGATCCAGAGGGCCCGTGCGAGGGCGCAGACTTCGCCGTCTTCGCCGAAGACGGCCGTGCCGGCGGCGCGCTTTCGTCCACTCGCCTCCAGCGCCCAGCCAATCACCGTGCAGCGCTCAGCGACGCGCACCAGGCGACTGACGTGCGCCGTGAGTTCCCCGAGCAGCATCATGCGGTCGTCGGGGCTCACGGCGTAGAAGCCCGGACAGTCGAGCGCGGCGGACATGAATTCCGGCCTGACCTTGCCGTCGCCGCGATCGAGCGAGGTGTCGGGGACCCAGGGTGCGGCGACCAGCTCGCGCTCCGCGATCGGGCCGGCGAAGATCCTCATCCCGTCGCCCCGAGGCCTGTGGGTACCGCACACGAAGCAGGTGGGGAAGCGGTGGTGCGCGAACCCGGCGTAGCGCCGCGAGGCTTCCACCGCCTCGAAGTAGCTCGGCGCGCGCGGGGGATCCAAAGTCAACGCGGCGGGCCTGGCCTCCCCGATGCGCTCGGTTCCTGACATCACGGCGATCGTGCCGTCGGCGAGCTCCAGGGTTCCGAACGGAGTCTCGAGCGGCGGCGGCAGCAGGAGCCGCACCGTCACCGTGCGGCCGGCGAGCGCCGCGACCCGGCCGGCGAAGTAGCCGCCGTTGGCGGAGCCCGAGGGTCCGCAGAAGCGGCTGGCGACGACGAGCGGACCCGACACGCTCATCAGCGCCCTCACCGGCCCCGCAGGTCGCGCAGCCAGCGCGCCGGGTCCTCGCCGCGCTCCAGCACTTCCACGAGCGCGGAGCCGATCACGACACCGTCGACGTGATCCCGCAGCAGCTCGAGCTGCTCGCGGCCGCGGATCCCGAATCCCGCGCACACCGGTACGGGCGACTTCGAGCGCACAGCGTCGAGATAGCCCGTGACCTCGGGCGGCACGGCAACATGCTTCCCGGTGGTACCGGTCATCGTCACCGCGTACAGGAAACCCTGGCTGCTCGCGCAGATTTTCCCGAGGCGCTCGGGACGGGTCACCGGGGTGACCATCTGCACCAGCGCGAGTCCTTGCCCCTCGAGCGCGGTGCGCAGCTCGGCACTCTCGTCGAACGGCAGATCCGGGACGATGAAGCCCGAGATGCCGGCCTGCGCCGCGGATGCCGCGAGCTCCTGCGGCCCGATGGCGAGCAGCGGGTTGAGATAACTCATGAGGAGGAGCGGCGCCTTGGCGCGCGGCATGCTCTGCAGCTGCGCCAGTATCCAACGCAGGGTCACCCCCTGGGCGAGCGCGGCGTGGCTGGCGCGCTGGATGGTGACCCCGTCCGCCATCGGATCGGTGAAGGGCACCCCGATCTCGACCACATCCGCGGCTTCGGCAATGGCCTGCAGGTGTTGCTTGAAGCTGTCACGGCTGGGAAATCCCGCGGTGAGATAGGCGACGAGCGCCGGCTCGCCGCGCTCCTTCGCGGCGCGGATGGCGGCGCTCAGCATCTCGTGCTTTTTCATGAGTTGTGGGCCGCCAGCAACGTCTGCTGCAGGGTCGGCATGTCTTTGTCACCGCGGCCCGAGAGGCACACGAGCACCGTCCCGCCGGCGTGACTGCCGGCCCAGCGACGTGCTCCGGCGAGCGCATGCGCGCTTTCGAGCGCCGGCAGAATGCCCTCGCACTCGCAGAGCACGCGCACCGCCTCCAACGCCTCCGCATCGCTCGCAGTCTCATAGCGCGCGCGGCCCGCGGAGGCGAGCAGCGCGTGCTCCGGCCCGATGCCCGGATAGTCGAGGCCCGCGGAGACGGAATGGGTCTCCTGAATCTGGCCGTTCTCATCCTGCAGCAGCATGGAGTAGGTGCCGTGCAGCACTCCCGGCCGGCCGAAGGTGATCGTCGCGGAGTTCTCCCCGAGGCCCGGGCCGCGGCCGCCGGCTTCGATGCCGATCAGCTCCACCGTACGGTCCGGCACGAACGGATGGAACGCGCCGATGGAGTTCGATCCCCCGCCCACGCAGGCGATCACCGCGTCGGGCAGGGCGCCGTTTCTCTCGAGGATCTGGGCGCGAGCCTCACGCCCGATGACCGACTGCAGCTCGCGCACCAGATAGGGATACGGGTGCGGACCCAGGGCGGAGCCGAGGAGATAGTAGGTCTGCGACGGATCCGACACCCAGTCGCGCAACGCCTCGTCGATCGCCGCGCGCAATGTCCTGTCGCCGCTCGTCACCGGCACGACGGTCGTGCCCAGGAGGCGCATGCGGTCGACGTTGGGAGCCTGCCGCTCCATGTCGATGGCGCCCATGTAGACCGTGCAGGGCAGCCCCAGCCGTGCGCAGGCCGCCGCGCTGGCGACCCCGTGCTGGCCGGCGCCCGTCTCGGCGACGATCCGCTTCGCGCCGAGCCGTCTGGCGAGGAGCGCCTGGCCGATGGCGTTGTTGATCTTGTGCGCACCCGTGTGGGCGAGATCCTCGCGCTTCAGCCAGATGCGCGCGCCCCAGCGCTCGGACAATCGGCCGGCGAACGTCAGTGCGGTGGGGCGGCCCACCCAGCTCGAAAGCTCCTGCCCGAGCTCCTGTTGGAAAACCGCCGTGTGCAGGTGCTCGCGGACGCCCTGCTGCAGGCGCTCGAGCGCCGGAATCAGCGTCTCCGGCACGTAGCGCCCGCCGAACGGCCCGAACCGGCCGCGCGCATCGGGGAAGCGGCCGGAAACGAGGTCCGCGATGGGATCGTCGGATGCGCCGTAGCTCATGCGGACTGTTGCTCCTGTTGGATCATGTCGAAGGCGCCGCGCGCCGCGGCCGCGAACCGCACCACCTCGGCCGGGCTCTTGACGCCCGGCCGCTCCTCCACCCCGCTCGAGACATCCACGCCGAAGGGGCGGACCGCGCCGATCGCCGTGGCGACGTTGGCCGCATCGAGGCCGCCCGCCACCACGAGTTGCGTCCGGCGCGCCATCCGCTGCGCGATGGTCCAGTCGCACGGGACGCCGCTGCCGCTCGTCGGCCCCTCGAAGAGCAGCCGCGGCGGCAGGCGGGCATGGGGCCCTTCCCAGGCGCGGAACACCGGCAGAAGCTCCAGCTGCTTCGGCAGTTTGAGGACCCGCAGGTCATCGGCATCGGTCTGGAGCACATCGGGACGGAAGACGGCGAGGACGTCATCGAGGTACCGCTGGCTGGGATGCCGGGTCACCGCGACGCACCGAACTCTGCCGCGGGCGGGAGCGGCCAGCGCCAGCGCATCCTCGAGCGTCAACTGCCGCGGCGAATCCGCGAACACGAAGCCGATCGCATCGACGCGCGCGGCCAGCGCCGCCGCAACGGCTTCGGGAGTCGTCATGCCACAGATCTTGATCCACATGATTGCGCTCACCTGATGGCAGCTCACCTGATGGCAGCACGGCTCGGGGCGCGCGCGGCGCGCGCGGCGCTCAGCATGGCTCTCGCCAATGCCGCAGGGTCGTCACCGCTCATGAGCGCGCTGCCGACGAGAGCGAGATCATAGCCGGCTTCGGCCGCCCGGCGCGCGTCCTCCGGGGTCCCGATGCCGCTTTCGGCGACCCGCGGGACGCTGGCCGGCAGATAACGGGCGAGCTGCTCCAGCCGGCTCGGAACCACCTGCAGGGTGACCAGATCGCGCGCGTTGATGCCGGCCAGGAGGCCGCGGCCGCCGAGCCGGGCCAGCAGCACCTCGAGGCGCGCGAGGTCCGGCTCATCGAAGGCTTCCAGCAGCACGAAAAGGTCCAGCATGCGCGCCTGTCGAACGAGGGCTTCGAGCTCGGGGTCCGCCAGCATCCGCAGGATGACGAGCACGCCCCCGGCCCCGGCCAGGCGAGCCTCGATGACCTGATAGGGATCCACCAGGAAGTCCTTACGCATCACCGGCGGCCCCCCCACCGGCAGCAGCGCCTGGGCCGCGCTGCGCAGGTGATCGAGGCTGCCATCGAAACGCGTGGGCTCCGTCAGCACGGAAACCGCGGCGGCTCCTGAGCGCGCGTATGCCACGACGCGGGCAGCCACGTCCTCGCTCGGGCCCTTGAGTTGGCCCGCCGCCGGCGAGCGGAGTTTCAGCTCCGCAATGAGATCGAAGCCGCCCGGCTGCAGGCACAGCGCGGGAGGCCGGGGCGTATCCAAAGCCCGGGCGAGCAGCTGCCGCTCCGGGCATGCCGCGCGCGCGGCTCGGGCCCGCTCCCGGCTGGCGACGGCCATCTGCTCGAGGAAGCCCCCGGTCATGCCGGGTCCGCCCGCGGCGCCGCCAGGATATCGAGCACCCGCGCGGCCGCGCCGCTATCGATCGCTGCCGCCGCGCGCTCTAGCGCTTCCCGGGGACGCGAGGCCTGGCCTGCCACCTCCAGCGCCAGAGCGGCTCCCAGCAGCAGGCAATCGCGATGCGGACCGCGATCCTCGCCCTCGAGCACGGCACGCAGCGCCCGGGCGTTGTGGTGGGCGTCGCCGCCCGCGAGTTCCGCCGGATCGCAGCGGCGCAGTCCATAGTCCTCCGGCGTGCGGGTCTGGCGCTCCGTCCAGCCCGGACGGACGTCGAACACGGTGAATGGGCCCACCGGTGTCGGCTCGTCCCAGCCCTGCGCGCCATGGACGACGAACGCCCGCTCCATCGGCATGCCGGCGAGCGTGTGGGCAATCAGGTCGGCCACCTCGAGGCTGAAAGCGCCGATCACGTGGAAGGGCGGCTCCGCCGGGTTGGTGAGAGGTCCCAGGATGTTGAATACCGTGCGCACGCCGAGCGCCGCCCGTACCGCCGCGACCGCCTGGGTCGCCGAGTGGTAGTGCGGCGCGAACAGGAACGTGAAGTTGCAGGCCTCGAGGTACCTGCCGGCCAGCTCCTCATCGAGCGGCAGCACGAGTCCCAGCGCTTCCAACACATCGGCGCTCCCTGCGCGGCTGGAGATCGACCGGTTGCCGTGCTTGACCACCGGCACGCCGCAGGCGGCGGTGAGGAGCGCGGTGCCCGTGGAGATATTGAGGCTGCCCGAAGAGTCCCCTCCCGTACCGACCACATCGAGGGCCGCCAGCCCGGGAGGGATGGACGGCCGGCGCGCCAGACGCCGCATCGCCTGGGCGAAGCCACGGACTTCGTCCGCGACCACGCCCTTGGAGCGCATCGCCGCGAGGATGGCGCCGGCGAAGGCAGGAGAGGTTGCCGGATCGGCCAGAATGCCGAGCAGATCCTCGGCTTGCGGCTGCGTCAGATCGCGCCGCTCCAACAGGCGATCGAGCAGATCACGCGCGGCGGGCATCGAGGAAATTCCCAAGGAGCCGGGGTCCCTGCGGCGTCAGAATGCTCTCAGGGTGGAACTGCACCCCCTCCACCGCAAGATGGAGGTGCCGCACGCCCATGATCTCGCCTTCCGGCGTCCGGGCGGTGACCGTCAGCTGCGCAGGCAGTGTCTCCGGCGCGGCGATCAGGGAATGATAACGGCCGACTTCGCACGGCTGCGGCAGGTCCGCGAACAGCCCGCGCCCGTCGTGTTGAACCAACGAGGTCTTGCCGTGCATCAGCCTGCCCGCGCGCACGACCCTGCCGCCGAACACCTCCACGATCGCCTGGTGCCCCAGGCAGACCCCGAGCACGGGCACACGGCCGGCAAAGGCTCGGATCATGTCCATCGAGACACCGGCGTCGTAGGGCGTGCCGGGACCCGGTGAGATGCAGAGGTGGGTGGGCGCCAGTGCCCGCGCTTCCTCCACGGCGATCGCATCGTTCCGGTACACGAGCACATCCGCTCCCAGCACGAGGAACGCCTGGACCAGGTTGTAGGTGAAGGAATCGTAGTTGTCGATCAAGAGCAGCCGCGGTTTGGCCGGCGTCGCCGATGCTTCTGTCAAAGGCCCTCCTCCGCCAGCTCGAGCGCGCGCGCCATGGCGCCGCTCTTGGCGAGAACCTCGTCGTACTCGGTGGCCGCTACGCTGTCGGCAACGATTCCGGCGCCGGCCTGGTAGCTGTACTCGTCACCCCGGAACACCAGGGTGCGGATGGTGATCGCGTGATCCATGTCGCCGCGCGCGCCAAAATAGCCCACGGTCCCGCCGTAGAGACCGCGGCTGACGGGCTCGAGCTCATCGATGATCTGCATGGCGCGCACCTTGGGCGCGCCCACCAGGGTGCCTGCCGGGAACGTCGCCGCAAACAGATCGAAAGCGTCGCGCCCCGGCTCCAGCCGCCCGTTGACCCCGCTCACCATGTGCATCACGTGGCTGTAACGCTCGATGGCGCGATAGGGGTCGACGCCGACACTGCCCGCGAGCGCAACGCGCCCGAGATCGTTGCGCGCCAGGTCGACCAACATGACGTGCTCGGCGTTCTCCTTGGGATCGGCGCGCAGCTCGGCTTCGCGGGCCACGTCCACCGCCGGGTCGTCCGCGCGCGGACGCGTGCCTGCGATGGGCCGAAGCTGCGCCCGGCCTTCCTTGAGACGCACCAGGGCCTCGGGTGAGGATCCGACCACGGTCACGTCCCCAAGGGCGCAGTAGTACATGTAGGGGGACGGATTGATGAGACGCAGCGCGCGGTACGCCTGGAACGGGTCGAGCTCATGGCGCCCCTGAAAGCGGGTCGAGAGGACGAGCTGGTAGACATCGCCGGCCGCGATATATTCCTGCGTCCGCTTCACGCCCGCAACGTAGTCATCTCGGCTGAATACCGGCTCAGGGCGGCCGTAACGGCCGCTACGCGGCCCATTCGACAGCCCTCCTCGCAACGCACGAACAACCTCTCTCCTGAGGCTGCGACGCTCTTCCTCCGAGCCGTCGTGAAGGAGCGCGATGCCGCGCGTGAGATGGTCGAAAACCAGCAGCGACCGGGGTGCGACATAGTGGAGAGCGGGTACGCCGCTCTCGCGTCCGGACGGCAACGGCAAGCGCTCGAAGAACCTCACGATGTCGTAGGCCGCGTAGCCCACGAGGCCACCGGCCAGCGGCACCCCGGCGATCTGCGGGCCCGGCTTCGGTGCGCGGGACAGCGCATCCCGCAGCCCTGCGAGCAGCTGCGCGGTCGTCGTCGGTATGGGCCGCCGCGGCTGGCCGGCCCCGATCTGAAACCCGTCCCGATCGAGCCGCACCTCGAGCCCGTCCCCGAAGCCGATGAAGGAGTAGCGCGCCAGGCGCTCGCCGCCCTCCACGCTCTCGAGCAGGAAGCGCGGCGCGAAGGCGGCAAGCTTCATGTACGCCGAAACCGGCGTGTCGAGGTCTCCAGGAATGTCGAATACTTTGTTCATGACAATAAAAAACCCACTTCGGAGTTTTCCGAAGTGGGTCCTGGTGGCGTTGCTTGTTTAGTAGGGTGTCGAGAGACTAGCAGCCGCGTCCACGTCCAGGGACCCACTCCGGTTTCGGAGTGCGCCACCACCACTGGGGACGGATGTGCCGCTGGGACATGGGCCGGAGCGTATCACCGCTGAGCAGTCGGCTACAATACCTGTCCTCTGACCGCGCCGCCATGCCGCGGGCGCGGCCTGTCCGGGCCACCGCAAAGGATCGACCACCGTGCCGTCTTTCGACGTAGTTTCCGAGCTCAATGCCCACGAGGCTGCGAACGCCGTCGACCAGGCGAACCGCGAGCTCGCCGTGCGCTTCGACTTCAAGGATACGGGGGCGCGGTTCGAGCTCGAGGAGTTCACCGTGACCCTGCAGGCGCAGGTGGATTTCCAGCTGAAGCAGATGCTCGAGATCCTGAAATTGCGCCTGGGCAAGCGCGGCATCGACCTCGCCTGCCTGGACGTCAAGGAGCCGCAGATCAATCTGTCCGCGGCGCGCCAGCAGGTCCTCCTCAAACAGGGAATCGACGCCGAGAGCGGCAAGAAGATCACCCGCCTCATCAAGGACTCGAAGCTCAAGGTTCAGGCGAGCATCCAGGGCGAGAAGGTCCGCATCACGGGCAAGCAACGCGATGACCTGCAGGAGGCCATCCAGCTGCTGCGAGGCTCGAAGCTCGACCTGCCGCTGCAGTTCAACAACTTCAGGGACTGAGGCCGGCGCCGCCATGCCGCGAGCACCTTCGGTCATCGGCTGGCTGTGGACGGCGTTCGTCCTCTACTGGCTGATCCTCGGGCAGTTCAACAAGAAGGTGAGCCGGAGCACGCCGCGCTGGAGCGGCTGGGGCGTGCGCCTGGCCATCATCGTCGGCGTGCTCGTCGTCTTGAGGTTTCACCGGCAAGCCGCCGGCCCCCTCGCCGCCTCGATCGGCCGCTCCCTGCCGCTCCACCCCGGCATTGCCTCACAGTGGACTGGAGTTGGGTTGTGTCTGGCCGGGTTCGCCTTCGCGTTCTGGGCGCGAGCGCACCTCGGCCGCAACTGGGGCATGCCCATGTCCCTGCGGCAGGGCCATGAGCTCGTGACCTCCGGCCCCTACGCCTACGTACGCCACCCGATCTAGACCGGCGTCATG
>JABBNZ010000174.1:0-2199 GCA_019352035.1 Pseudomonadota bacterium
AATGTACAGCAGTCCATCCACTTATCCCCGTGTCCGAAAACGCCGAGCCACCTCTTACTGCTCACTGAGCGCGAGCTCGAGCCCTGGCATATTTATAAGCACAGCAAGGAGAAGCTCAGTCAGCGCTCCTATTCGAATTCCGCCGAGCATCTGGCGAACGCGACCGTTCGGCTCTACTTCACTGACACGGACACCCATCCTGTGATGCCGCAGGGGAAAGACCCAGACACTGCCGTCTAAGGCTGTCGCAGCTCGACTTGAACGTTATGGTCGGCATGAAATCAATGCGCTGGCATCAGCCACTTCCGAACTGGGCACGGCTCGTCTGTGTCCTGTTCGGGTTAGCCAACGTTGGCGGCGCAATGGCGCAGTTTTCGGAGATGACCGTTCCGGGAATGGTTGTTGGCGCGAGTTGGGTCCTGTTCGGGTGGAAGGGGCTCCCGCTGATTTCCTCATCGTCAGGCAACGCGCCGCTGGATGCTGGGCTGAGGACGATTCGGCGGCGTCGGCTTGGGGCCCTTGCCGTTCCGATAGCGTGGCTCCCCTTCGCGGCGATGCTGTTGCCTCAGGTTCATAGGCAGTTCTTGCCGACTGTCTTCTTCTTATCAGCTATACCTGTATTTTTCCTCGTGTTTCGGTGCTTTTTCAGCGCGTGCCCCCGCTGCGACAGGCATTTCTTCATCAGCGATAGCCTTTTTCGAACGTCACTGAATCGATGCGTACATTGCGGGCTCTCGCTCAAGACCGGTGCTAATACGACGTCTGTCAGAGGCCGGAGCGAACCATGATAGATTTCTGGCGTGCGGCCACCACTGTCCTTTTAGCACGGGGAGAACCTCACCGCGTTCTTTCCGGAGTCCTTTCGTGTATCACGTCATCTGCGCGCGTCCGCACCGGCCTCTGAGTCCTCGCGTGGCGAGCGAGTTCAACGGCGATTCGCTCCCGGTCGGTGAGAACTGGTGGCAGATTCCCTACGTATTGCCGAACCTCGCCTGCGAGGGCAGCATCCCCTTGGTGGTCGAGTAAGGCAGCCACACTCAGCCAGCCGGCGACAATCGCCTTTCTGGCCTCGATGAGCTTGGTGTGTGCCGGATCCCGGATCGTGCCGGACGTTGCCAACTCTCTGGCGATGCCTTCGACCGTTTCTCGAAGCGCAAATGAGCTTCCCCGCCTTCTGGTTCGGTAGCGGCAGTCTCGCTCGGCGCCTTTGCTATGCCCCCGGACGGCTCGTGGCGTCGCATTCGCGGAGATGCCGTGGTCGCGCATCATCCGCGCAAAATCCTGGCGCCACTCGCGCAACATGGCCTTGTCGATGTGGAGGCGCGGCGCATCGAGGCTCTCGGCCTTCACCACCAAGTGCACGTGCGGGTGTCGTTGATGAGTATGGAGCGCCATGGCGTAACGGTATTTTAATCCGAACTTCTCGCGCGCGAAGGTCTTCGCCGCCGCCAGCACTTTGTCCGACGGCGTCGGCGCTGGCATGGAAAGGACGATGTTGTGCACCAGCTTGATCCCGCCGACCGAATTCTTGGCGCTGCGTGGCGCCGGCCGATACTGGCCGGCGGAAAGATCCAGATGCCAGTCGTTCAGCAGCTCCTTCTGGCCGGCCTTGGACACCCGCTGTCCGTCGTCGGTCTCGAGCTCGATTCCCCCGTGGTGGCTGATATAGGCGATGTGGGCTGCGACGGCGCCGACGTTCCGTCCGCCGCCGGTTACTTTCACGACCACTTCCGCCGTTCGCTGTACGGTGCGCCGGATTTGCTCGATCTGGCCGGCCGTGAGCCTCGCGGATGCTCCGGACCCCCGCCTTCCGTGGCTAACGACTACCAGAGGGGCAGGGCCATCTGCAGGTAGCCGGAACGGCCGTCTACTTACTGCGGCTCTCCCAGGCGATCAGCGCGGCTTTGGCAAGGGCATGCGTTTGCTGTTCGAGACTGGCGAGGACTACCCGAGCCTGAGCGATATCCTTCCGTAGTGCCTCGCCGTCCGTGTCGATAGGTGCTGAGCTACGCGCCAGGCGAGCGAAGACCTGGCCGAGTCCGGCCAGGACCGTCACGCTCGATTTCAGGGCGGCGAGTTCCGCGTGAGGGAGCGGGGGATTCCCGCGGACGTGTGCCCGGACGAGTGCCGAGAGATACCCTGATACCTTCATGCCGCGCGCGGCTGCCCGTCGAGCGATCACCGCCCCGTCACCGGGAC
>JABBNZ010000174.1:2209-4693 GCA_019352035.1 Pseudomonadota bacterium
CCCCGGGGCGCAACCGAATGGTGATCCGGTCGGTCGCCACGAGGCGCTCCATCGAAGTCGCCGACGTGTCAGATGTCTTGGCGTCCGGACCCAAGAGATTCCTGATCGCCACGAGCGCAAGAGCCGATTCGGACATACCGGAGCGCAGGGCCAATGTCCTGAAGCGCATCTTCTCGAGGACAGAGGGTCGGGCGGTGATACAGGGGAGCGGCGTCTTGGCAGCCGATTCAGCCTGCGATGATAGATGACGGTGTGCTGCAATCGCGGACACGGCGCTATCCTGCCACCAATTTAATTCCAACTCGGACAAGGGCGATGCTCATTGCGAAGGACACTACAAAGGGCGTTCTATCGAGGAAACGAAAAGCTGTGACAGTGTCCAGAGGAAGCCGATCTACGGCCTCTTCCGACAGGGCACATGATCGTGCTCGACGATTCCAGCCTGCCTGGCGCTACGGGATCTGCTGCCTACGGCGGGCGACAAACAGAGGGGCAGCGACTTCTGCGCCGACATCCGTGACCGGGCACAGTCCCTGGATGGGCTCACTCTCGTCGTCGATTTATCGATGAGCTCCGTGATCGCCGAAGCGGCGATGAACCGCCGGCAGCCCAGGACTACGCTCGGAAGATTTCCCGAGCGCAGAAGCTCGTAGATCGAGTTTCGCGAGATACCGCCGAGCAGCTCCCGCGCTTCTTTGATCGAATAGAGTTCGCGACCAATCATGGCTCATCCACAGCTGTTTGGGGGAGTGTGTGCTCGCAGCCCAGCCTTTATCTCACGGCTACCGCGTGCGCACGCGAGCGCACGCGAGCGCCGAATATAGAATGGCAGGGCGAGAACGCAAAGGGGCAGTTTCGCCGAAAATTCGGCCGAAACTCCCGGCCTGTTCGGCGGGTGGAACGAGAGCACCTCGACAGTAAAGAGAGCGGATGCCCGCTGGACACAGGCGACCGAGCATCGGCCGCATAGTGCCGGACTGATGTTATGCGAAGGTCACGGACACTGTGCCAGTGCCGCCGTTGCCCGGCCCTTTTCGCACGACGATCTGTACATCCTGTCCAAGCTGTGTGAGGCAGTCCATCAACTCGCGCTCGGAGAATCCACGGAACTGACCGCGAAGCATCTTCGAGAGCTTCGGTTGCGGGACGCCAAGCAAGGTCGCCGCAGTCGTCTGGGCCAGACCTTTCTCCGCCAGGAGCTCGGCAATCCTGCTGACGAGCTGTGCCTTCAGGAGCATGTTCTCAGGAGTCCGATAGCCGAGATCGGCATAGACGTTGGTATATCCATGGCGACAGCCCGCCTTCGCGCGGGAGTGGGCATTCATACCGACTGCCTATGATGTCGCTGTCATCACGGTCCTTCAACGACAACCTTTCCGTGCGATCTCACTGAATTTCGCGGGCTGAAGGAAATTTTCACGTCCTCCCCAAGCGCCGCTATGAAGTTCATGAGTCGCTCGACGGAAAACCCGTCGAGGCGGTAGTTCTTCAGCGCGGAGATCTTCGGCTGGCTGACATCCAGTAGTGCAGCCGCCCTGGCCTGGTTGAGCCGTTGCGCGGCAAACATCTTATTGATCTTCACTGCGAGGCGCACCTTCGTATCGAGGTCTATCGCATCCGGAAGTCCGAGATCCGCAAATACGTTCCCGGAGCTTGCCTCAATCGGAATGCGCCTATTTGCTCGCCTTGCCATATCGTTCCTCGTACTCGCGTTGTGCTGCCTTTAGGCGCCGCCCCACCAGTTCAATATCAGACTTGGCGGTTTTGATACCTGTCGGTGACTTCTTTTGAAAGCAGTGCAGCACGTAGACTGCCTTGGCGAATCTCACCGTGTAGATTGCGCGAAACGTATCGCCATCGAAATCCTCGACCACCTCGAGGACGCCTGGTCCTTCACCCTTCCAAGGCTTGGCGGATGGGTGCCTCCCACCGTACTGAGCCACGCCAAGCGCTATGCCGATTGCTCGGACGGCGGGCTCCGGCATAGCCAATAGATCCTTCTTCGATGACGCTACCCAGAGGAGGGGCCGCTCACCCGGCTCGAGTTTGGACCGCATAAATAATATCCCATTTTAGGAATACGTGCAAGCTGTATGCAATTTCTCCCGCCAGCATCTGTTCGGAGCGCCAGCCCACGCGAACCTGCCGGCGGGAAGCGCAGCAGTTTGATAGAGACTCACTCAAAACTCCATGCCGAAAAGAATCGCAGGATCCGCGCCCGACGTTAGAGTTATATGTCATTGGAGACGTCCTGATACAGCGTCAGACACGCTGAGACGAAGGCGGACGAATCGCCCCATCAGTGGTGCGACTTTTTCGTCTCGTGGCGCTCAGGGGGCGACTGCTTTGATAGCGCGATGGATGCCAGATCGATCTCGGTATAGACCGCATCCAAAGCGGCAAGCCCCATTCGCAATAGCGACTGCTCCTCGAAGGCGACGTCCAGGTGATCGAGCGATCGGTGGCTGACGCGGATGAATGCGA
>JABBNZ010000175.1 GCA_019352035.1 Pseudomonadota bacterium
CGGTGCGGCCATGCCGTAGCCGATGGCGTTGCGGCCGAGCGGGTTCGGTGCGCCGTCAAGGCGATGCAGGCGGGCGCTCTCGACTATATTCTCAAGCCCTTTCGTCTCAATCAGATGATGCCCGTCATCACGCGCGCGCTCGATACGCGCCGGCTGCGGCGCGCCAACCGGGAGCTCGAGCAGCGGGTGCTCGAGCGGACGCGGGAGCTCGAGATCGCCAACCGCGACCTGGAGGCTTTCTCGTTCTCGGTCTCGCACGACCTCAGCGCGCCGCTGCGGATCATCAAGGGATTCTGCCAGGCGTTCATGGAGGACTTCGGGACCGCCGTGCCGCAAGAGGGGCAGGTGATGCTGCACCGGGTCCACGAGGGCGCCGAGCGCATGTCCCAACTCATAGAGGATCTGCTCGCCTTCGCGCGCGCCGGCCGTGGCACGCTCGCGCCGGCGCGCATCCCGATGCGCGACCTGGCGCGCGCCGTGATGACCGAGCTCGCCGAGCAGTGCCCCGGACGCACGCTGGAGCTCGCCGTCGCGGAGCTTCCCGATGGCTGGGGCGATGCCGCGCTCATTCGTCAGGTGCTGGTGAATCTCTTGTCGAACGCCCTGAAGTTCACGAGCACCCGGGATGTCGCGCAGATCGCCGTGACCGGCACCACCGAGCTGGAAAGTGAGCATGTCTACTCAATCGCCGACAATGGTGTCGGATTCGACGAGGCGCACGCGGAGAAGCTCTTCGGCGTCTTTCAGCGCCTGCACGGCCGGGAGAGCTTTCCCGGAACCGGCATCGGCCTCTCGATCGTGAAGCGCATCATCGAGCGTCAGGGCGGCCGCATCTGGGCGCAAGGGCGTCCCAACGAGGGCGCGACGTTCCTCTTCACCCTGCCTGCGCCCAAGCCGGAACCTGGCGCATGAGGTCTCGCCCGCGATTCACCGCCGGCGGCGCGCTGGCGGTGCTGTTGACCGGTTCGCTCGCCGCTGCGCTTCCCGCCCGGGCCGACCCTGCCTCCCAGGCGCTCGAGCGGCTGAGAGACCTCAGCATCGCGCAGCTCATGAACGTCAAAGTGACTTCCGTGGCGAGGCGTCCGCAGAAACTGCTGCGCACCGCTGCCGCCGTGCAGGTCATCACCCAGGAGCAGATCAGGCGCTCGGGAGCCACCACGCTCCCGCAGGTGCTGCGGCTGGTCGACAATCTCGAGGTGGCCCGCAAGAACTCCCACGACTGGGCGATCAGCGCGCGTGGATTCAACACCGCGCTCGCCAACAAGCTCCTGGTGATGATCGATGGGCGCTCGGTGTACACGCCGCTCTTCTCGGGCGTGTTCTGGGATGCGCAGGACTATCTGCTGAAGGACATCGACCGCATCGAGGTGATCAGCGGCCCCGGGGGCACCCTCTGGGGGGCGAACGCCGTCAACGGGGTGATCAACATCATCACCAAGAGCGCCAGGGACACCCAGGGCTTCTATGCGCAGGAGAGCGGGGGCACGCAGCTCCACGAGCTGGCCGGCGCCCGCTACGGCGGCGCCCTGTCCTCGAATACCTGGTTCCGGGTCTACGGCAAGTACGTGGACCAGGGTGATGAGGTGATGACCGATGGAGCCCCCGCCTCGGATTCCTGGCGGCAGGGCCGCGCCGGCTTCCGGATCGACTCTGACCCCTCGAGCCGCGATGCCCTCATGGTGCAGGGGGACTTCTACGAGGGTCACGAGTATGTGCCGACGGGAGGCGAGGCCGCCTCGAGCGGCGGCGATCTCCTCGGCCGCTGGAATCGCCGTCTCTCGGCGGACTCGAAGATGAGCTTGCAGTCGTACATCGACCGCACGCATCTGCTCGATCCGGAACCGGCGGTGGCCCTCGGGAGGCTGCAGCTGGCGCCGCCCGGAGTGCTGCGGGATGATCTGACGACTTACGATGTCGACTTCCAGGACAGCGTGGCCGCGGCGAGACATCACATCGTCTGGGGTCTGGGATATCGGCGTACTCACGATGCCGTGCTCGCCGCGCCGGGACTCGCCTTCCTGCCCAACGTGCTGGATCAGAATCTCTACAGCTCTTTCATCCAGGATGATTTCGCGCTGAGGCCGGATCTCGCCCTCATCGCCGGCACGAAGCTTCAGCACAACGACTACACGGGATGGGAGTGGCAGCCGAGTGTGCGGGCTCAGTGGACCTTCGCGCGGGAGGAGTCGCTCTGGGCGGCGATCTCGCGCGCCGTGCGCACGCCCTCGCGCGTGGATCGCAATCTCTACGAGCCCGGGCCGCCGCGGCCGCTTCTTCTGCGAGGGAGCCCCAACTTCGTCTCGGAGAAGCTGCTCGCGTACGAGCTCGGCTATCGAGGCGAGATTGGCCGGCGCTTCGGCTCCTCGATCTCGACGTTCTACAACCTCTACCACGACTTGAGGAGCACGAGCTACACGCCGGGCTCCGTGCTGCCCTTGTACTTTGCGAACAACCTCGAGGGCGATACCTACGGCCTGGAATTCTCGGGGGACTACCAGGCGACGCGCAACCTATCGCTGAACGTCGGGTACGACCTGCTCAAGGAGAACCTGCACGTCGCGCCCGGGCAGATCGACATCAACCACGCTCTGAACGAAACCGCCGATCCGGAGCACCAGTTCTTCCTGCGCTCCTCGATGAATCTTCCGCGGCACCTCGAGTTGAATGCGGCGCTGCGCTGGATCGACACGCTGCACACCAACAGCGGTCCGACGCCGGGGACCGTCCCGGCGTACTTCGAGCTCGACGCGCGTCTCGGCTGGCGGCTGAGCCGGCAATTCGAGCTCGCGATGGACGGGCGCAACCTGCTGCATGCGCGCCACGTGGAGTACGGATTCCCGAGCCCGACCCGGATCGAGATCGCCCGAACCGTGTATTTGAGCCTCACATGGCATCGGAGCGGGTGAGGGCGGCCGCGGGCGCTGCCGCCTCGTAGGCGCTTGGTCAGCCGCAGGCCGGTCGCCTCGCCACGCTGGCGACCATCGCGATCAGCTCGGCGGGCGCAGGGAGAGGACATGCAATTGTGCGGCGACACTGGGACTGGCAGGCACGGCGAGGACCCCCTCGGTAGTGGCGGCTATATTCCGCGCGCGTGCTCTGATTGATCAAGGGCGGGCGCAAGCGCTGCGATTCCTCTCGGGTTTGCCTTGTGCGCGCGGTCAGCTTGATCGGCCGTCGGACAGGCTGCGCACCCAAGAGCCTTGCACCGGGGAAGCGGGTTTACGGCGTCATCCACGTCCGATGCGAACCCCCGAGATTTCGGGCTGTCTCAGCGTATGGCCGCCACGGCGGATCCGCTGGCGTCAGGACTCGCCGTGCCGGGAGGGATCGCAGAAATCGTGAAGTCGCCACCGGAAATCATTGATTCGTAACGGTCCGCTGGGGTAAATTTCCCTCTGGTCGGCACAGCGGGGACGGGTGGGCTAGCATGTTTTCTCGAGAGAGCGCGCACCATGTCTGAAACGCCGCCGACCGCCCCGCTGGACCTTTCCGGCATCGAGGGACTCGATGCGGCGCCTTCGCCATCCTCGGCGCCGGCTGCGTCACCGGCAACACAGGACACTTTGCCCGCCCTCGCGTCGCAGAATGCGGGGAGCGATCCGCGCCTTGCGCCGCAGCCGCCCGCGCCGCGCCTCGTCGAGGTCTCGAAGCTGGCCGCCGAGGAGCTCGAGGCGGCGAATCATTCGGCGGCGGCGATCGATTTCCGCAATACCGGCAGTCTCCTCGCCCATGGCGATGGAGTCCTGGCCGCGATCGCGCAGGCTTCGCGGCAACTGTTGAGCGGCGTGCGGCTGGGAGAGGCTGGAGAAGTGGGGCAGATCGCCGCCACGGTCATCGACGGGGTCAAGATCCTGCGCATCCAGGATCTGCAGGCCGAGGCGAAGGGCGGGCAGCCGCCGGCCCGGCATGGTCTGGTTGGCAAGCTCCTCGGTCTCGCGGCCGATGCGCATACCGCACTCAAGGGATTTCAGGAGAATCGCAAGAAATTCCTCGACCTCATGGATGCCGAGCAGGCGAAAGCCCGCAAGACCAAAGCGGACCTCACCGTGACGATCGGGCTGCTCGATGAGCAGGCGAATGCGATTCGCCAGAGCCTGTATCGGCTCAAGATCGAGATCGCCGCCGGCCAGATTGCCCTCGACCGCGGCGAGCAGGAGCTCGAGGCGCTGCGGCAGCACGCGGTCGCGACCGGCGATCCGGCCGATGCGGCGGACGTGCTCGAGTTTCGCGGGGCGATCGCCAATTTCCGCGGCAAGATCGCCGAGATGCGTGAGAGCCTCGTGGGCTCCGCGATGCTCATTCCGATCATCGGCCAGACCAAGCTGGCCACCGAAACCCGCCTGATGAAGATATCGAACGGCATGCTGGTCGTGATCCCGCGGCTGATGGCCGTCGCGAGTCAGGCAGTCGTGCACGTGCAGATCCGCAACGCGGCGGATGAGGCCGCGAAGCTCGACGAGGCGAGCCGCCAGATCAGCCTGCTGGCGGCCAAAGGGGCCCATGAGGCCGCGACCTCGGCGGCACAGAGCCTCGGCGGCGATCCGCGCAATATCGAGGTGCTGGCGCAGGTCGCGGATGAGGCCATCAAGACCATGATCTTTGCGATGCCCAGATCGAAAGCGGCGATGGCGCGAGCTTCCGCTTCG
>JABBNZ010000176.1:0-4121 GCA_019352035.1 Pseudomonadota bacterium
GCCGTCACATGCGTCACCTGCCGCTATAGACAGGGCGCTGGCCCTTCCGGATCTTAGAGCGTCGGCGCCGGCGCGCCGGCGCGCAGGTCGCTGATCGCGCGCTTGACCTGCTCCGAGAGGACGAGCTGCGTCATCGGCCGACCGGCTCAACGAGTCTGCGCATCGAGTTCTCGTGAACGCGCACTTCGCGCGAAGTGGTGGGTGGCATCAGAAGGGCTCCTGACAGGTAGGGTGCGACTTTGCGCCGGTCGCGGTTACGACGTCCGGGAGAGGAAGCCCACAATCGGCACAGAGCACAGCGGCCAGTGATCGGATCGTGTATCGCCATCCACGATTGGTGCGCCTGGCGCCTCGCGTGACTTCGACGCCCGCCGCGCCGAGTCCTGGGGTCATGCGGCTGAGATTGCCGCCGACCGCGGCGGGGGTGCCCGGCCAGTCGCGGGCGTGCTTGTCATCACCGAGAACCGCGAGCAGATCTCCTGGCGTGCCTTGCCACTGGCCCCATTTCGTTGCGAGGTCCAGGATCGCGGCAGCGAATGCGTTGCCCTCGACCACTTCGCGCGCGGCGGTCGTGGTGGATGCGAGGTAGTCGGGAAGCGTCGTCCATCCCGTGACCTGATCGACAGCCGCCAGCACCAGGGCGAAGTCGGCCATTCTTGGCTTCTCACCGAGGGCGATGGTGGGTAGGTGAGCCAGGACGCCGGCCAGGAGATCGAAAATCGCACCAAGAGTTGTGGCGCGCAGCGCGGAGAGCTTCTCGTCCAGCTCGGAATCAGTTTTCCGGTCGGCCGGTGCTATCGGAGCCAGCTCGATCGTCAGTATTCGGTCTGCGAGATCGCCTTGCAGGGCTCCGGGATCGATCGATGTGAGCACGATCGGGCGCCGGAACTGGAGGGCACTCAATCCGTCATCGGTATATAGCTGGCGCCGCACCCACACATCACCGGTGACCGCCTTGCAGAGCGCATCCTGAAGCCATCCCAGCATCCGCGACACGTTGTCGAGTCCGATCCCGTACACGTTGTACGCGGCAACTGCCCAGTTGTCCGCTGTGTGGGGCTGGGATTGCAAGCTCGCCGCGGACGGATCGATGAAAGACAAAATGGTGCGCGCGGCCGTGCTTTTCGCGGAGCCCTGCTGCCCGCGCAGAGCCAGGATCGGGTGAGCGATGTCGGGCAGGAAGGCTGCGACGATGAATGCGATGATCAGCCGGAATGCCCGATCGTCAACGTTCAGCAGGGAGCGGAGTCCGTCGAGATTGCCTCCACTGATCGGGGCCGGCATCTCAAGAGACATATTTGTCCGGCGGAACAGGATGGGTGACCGCTCGAGCAGATCCCATCCGCCCGGATACACTCGCACGACCTGGCCGCCTGGTGTCGCTCGATCTACGATCACCGCGCTGCCATCGCGCCCGGCCCGCAGGTGGATTCGACGCTCATCGGCGCGCATTGCGTTCCCCTCGAGCACGCTGAGGGCATCGCTGAGAGCAGACGATGAAGCGGCGCGGTTCTTGTCATCGAAGAAGTCAGCGGCAAGGCGCTGCCGCAGACCGCCCGAGTTGCGCAGGCCGAACGCCACTCCCGGCATGTCGCGAGCAACCGCGTACGTCTTGCCGTCATCACCGCGCAACACGTCGTAGCGCGACCGCGCGAGCTGCACCAGTTCGGTGCCCTGCGTCGGTCCCGACTTGGCACGCTCGGTCGCCGTCCGCTCCCGCGGGGCTGGCGCATCGGCGTACTCTTCCGGCTCGAACGTGTCGGGTGTGGTCGGAGCCTCGTAGCCAAGCACTTCCCACCCGTCGTCGATCGCGCCATCGTTATCCACGGGACTCTCGGTAATCGCGATCGGTTCGCGCCTTGTCGTCACGCGCGTTTATGCGTTCGGTCACTCGCCCCGGCGCCGAAGGGTCCCCCGCGCGCTCAGACACCGGCAAGTTGCCCTGACGTTCCGCATTGCGCTTCCGCGTCTGCTGCGGATCCGGCCCGAAGCGGCGGGCGAACAGGGCAGACTCCCCCCCCAACCGGATCCCTCACCATTTTCGAGCCGGGATCCTGCTCGCACTCATCATCGTTGCCGGCGGGAATCACGAGCAATGGCCAGGCCGACGCGGGTGTGGCAGGGACCGGCGACGATCTAGAGCGAAGCCCGACCGCTCAGGCCCGCCGGAGTAGGCGTCCGTCCGCGTGGGCATCAGTCACCCTCGCCTGATGTCTGCGAGCGAGTGTTGGCCTCGAGGAAGTCCTCGATGTCGCTGGCGCGGTACCGGATAGTGCCGCCGATCTTCACGAAGCGCGGCCCGGTTCCGTTCATGCGCATTTTGGCCAACGCCACTTCAGATCGGCCAAAGCGCTCTGCAACTTCAGAAGCGGCCAGCAGCCGCTCTCCTGTCTCGACACTCATCCGATCTCCTCACGTTATTGAAATCTCACTTCCACGAGAGGTCTAGCATGGAATCTATGCAATCGTCAAGGAGCCGAATATGCACTACCGTGAGAAGAGTGAACGAGCATCCGCGACTGTCTGAAGTAATCGGTCAGAGTTTCCGGGAATGGAGACGATCTCGTGATCTGAGCCTCGAAGAGGTCGCTGGCGCCATGCGGGATCTGGGATATCGATGGTCTGTTCCGCGGGTCGTGGAACTCGAAGGTGGGAAGGTCTCCCCCACGATCGGACTGCTGGTAGGGCTTCTGCACATCATGGAGAACGAAGACGAGCGCTCGATAGAAATAGCAGAGCTGGTGCCAAGCGGAAGTTATCTTGTGGAGATTGCCCCGGGCGTGACCGTCATGGGCAGCAACTTGCGTGATTTTCTTGCCCATGCCACCGGGAGTTTGATCACAGGAAGCAAGGTGGCGCGACACAACGAGCTTGTGGACCGACTTCAAACCGAGCGGGCAGCGCATCTGCGGGGCGGAAAGTGGACTGAAGATCTGATGGCTCGAACCTTGCTCTTATATGGACTCGCGGACGAGCGCGCGGCCCGATCACTCAAGATCCCCTTAGGCGACTTCCTGACCGTGGCGACATCTCTTTGGGGTCAGTCCATCACCGAGGAACGAAACGCGCGAGCTCCCGAAGGCGCGTCTGGGCAGGCACGCGGACGGGTGACCCGGGATCTAATCAAGGATGCTCGTGAATACATGAGCCAGGTCGCTCGTGCCTAGGCCACCTTTGCCGATCGGCTCATGGGGCTCGATTTCAAGAAGCCAGATCGAGCCGAAGAAGTGGCGCGCGCGTTGCCGGTTCCGTGATTTCAGCGGTCACACTCATCAGGTCGAAGCGTGGGGGCCGAGTGGAGCCGCAGCGCAGCGGAAGCTCGAGGCGATGCTTCGTGATCGGATCAATTCGGCCGGGGAGGAGATCACCGGCGCCATGACGCTCACCTCACTTGGCAAGATGTGGCTGGCTGAACTCGAGCAGTCGAAGGTGACTCCGCAGACCCGCGAGAGGTACTTCTACATCTTCGAACGGGTCATCAAGCCGGGGCTGGGCGGTGTCCTAGTGCGAGAGGCGACAGTCTCAACTGTCGATCGTTTCCTGAAGGCGACTCATGAACGCACGCCCTCGTTAGCTCGAGCTGCGAAGGTCGTGCTCTCAGGGATGCTCGGCATGGCGGCGCGTCACGATGCGATTCGGACGAACCCGGTTCGCGACGTCGCGGTCGCACGGTCCCCCAAGCTCGAGGTTCGAGCCCTGAGGGTGGATGACGTGCAAGCGCTTCGGCGGGCGGTCGCTATCTGGGTCGGAGATCCTGAGCAGCGGGGGCAGCGCCGCAGCTCGGACCTTCCCGATGTCGTGGATATCCTGCTCGCGACTGGCGCCCGGATCGGTGAGCTGTGCGCATTGCGGTGGGACGACGTGGATCTGGGATCGTCTCCCCCGCGGCTGACGATCAGCGGAACTGTCGTAACGCTCATGGGCCAGGGGATCCACCGGCAGGCGCACACGAAGACTTCGGCCGGTTTCCGCTCGGTGACCCTGCCTCGGTTCGCTGTCGAGACTCTTCTGCGCCGCCAGGTGAACGCCTCGCCCAATCTGCAGAATCTTGTTTTTCCCTCTTCTACGGGAACGATTCGCACCCCTAACAATGTGCGGCGGCAATGGCGGTCCGCGATGGC
>JABBNZ010000176.1:4131-4544 GCA_019352035.1 Pseudomonadota bacterium
GGGTCGTGCCGCACACGCTGCGAAAGACGGTCGCGACGCTCATCGATCAGGAGATGTCCACGGCGGCCGCTGCGTCGCAGCTTGGCCACGCGAAGGCATCGATGACGGCGAAGCACTACATCGAGCGCGCCGCGATGGCGGAAGACACATCACAAGTACTCGAGTGTTTTGGCGAAAACGGTGGGTAAACGTGGGGTTGGTCATGATTTGATCATGACTACGCGATGCCCGACAGAGAAAAATCCCCGCAAACTGGCGAGAGTTGGCGGGGATTTTCGTACACCCCCCGGGACTTGAACCCGGAACCCACTGGGAGGGGGTCGGGTCTACCTGTGCCTACTTCTTCGTCCCGGCTCTCTCCAACTCCCCCGTATTTCCGGGCATTTGACGCTCGACCGCCGATGCCCGGCTGA
>JABBNZ010000177.1 GCA_019352035.1 Pseudomonadota bacterium
GAGCCCACTGGCACTGAGTATCGGATGCGTGGTCGAAATCGATGGCCTGACCGGACCCGGCCACAACCGGACGCCAGAGGTCAGTTTCAGCCTATCGGTTACCGGACGTTGACGCCAATATAGTGGGCCCCGCCGTGTTGCAGTCTGAGGAATGCCTGTGAAGCAGTCCATTGGCTTAGTCGCTGTTGTCGTACGTGATTACGATGAGGCCATACGGTTTTACGTCGACCGACTCGGCTTTACTTTGGTCCAGGACACGCATATCGAGGCTCAGAACAAGCGCTGGGTCGTGGTGGCACCGCCCGGATCCACAGAATCGCGGCTTCTGCTCGCCCGCGCAGTCGGTGACGAGCAACCATCTCGAATCGGCAATCAGACCGGTGGGCGGGTATTTCTCTTCCTCCATACGGACGACTTCTGGCGAGATTTCCGAACCTATCAGGCAAACGGCGTCATATTTGTTCGGCCGCCTCGGGAAGAGAGCTACGGAACGGTTGCAGTCTTCCAGGATCTCTATGGAAATCTCTGGGACCTGTTGCAACTGAACGGGTGAACGCAATCAATTGAGGCGGACCCCGATCGCGCCGGTGGCCGGACGAAGGGGCAAAATCGGCCATGAACGGACCGTGGGTCGGTAGACTTCCACCAAGCGGACATTGAAAATCAAGCCGCAATCGTGATCGCAAGAGCATTCAGACATGACGGCGCGCGATAAAAAAGTACTCAAACGCTCTGCATTGTCGGAAATCAGCGTGGTCGCGGATATCCTGCGCCACTGGGACCCCATCAACATCCAGCCAGGTGCCGTCGGTCCCACCGATGAGTATGATAGCTACGCGCCCCATATCGTTTCGATGGTGAAGGGCGGTTGCACGATCGAGCAACTCGCAGCGCATCTAGATCACCTTTGCGTGGAGAAAATGGGGCTCGGCACGCGTTCAAATGCGAGCTGGGTGCACAACCTTGAATTCGCTGCACTGATTGTCAGTAAATTGCATGGGGCGAGCTCTCTCTCGAGCGGACCGCTTTTTCCTCCACCATTATCGCGTGCCGAGCGCCTTAAGACGCTGTCGTCGCAGCTGATAGCTGACGTAACGCTGTATCCGTCAGAGTCTGGTGGCCACGAGATACGGCCTGGCTGGGGATGCCCATGCGTCCTTTCAATGAGTCAGCCGACTGTCGGGTACGACGGATGGCCACTGCTTGGTGACAATCCCATGAGTGCCGGAGAACATCGTCGAGTCGGATTTGTGTTCCTTTCCGGTGAAGAGGCCGCTGCGGCATTTCGAAAGGCTGGGCGCTTCTTTCTCTGGGAGGGACGCTGCATTGGCGAAGCTGTTGTGGTTGCACCGTGATTCCTGGCCTTACACATCCGAGCCCTGTCTATTGCACACATCTCTGGGTGACGGTTTCCGACACACGCGATCGGCATGATGACCTACCTCAACGTCGACTTGGGTTCTGTCAGGAAGCGGTGGAGCTTTCGGCAGGTGGAGTCGAACGAGAGCTGCTCAGCCTCTGAGCAGCGAGGGTATATCAGCGGTCCGTCGTCCCCGTTGAGGGCTTCGGTTAAAACCTGTTTGATCGGCCGCTTGCGG
This sequence comes from Pseudomonadota bacterium, assembly GCA_019352035.1. Taxonomy (GTDB): domain Bacteria; phylum Pseudomonadota; class Gammaproteobacteria; order Steroidobacterales; family Steroidobacteraceae; genus 13-2-20CM-66-19. The sequence goes on from JABBNZ010000177.1 coordinate 1,599, forward strand.
AATTCCGGATGGAAGTTCAGTTGGCGGATGACTTCTGCGCCCAGAGCGCAGACATTGTCCCGATGCTCACGCAGAGTCTTGCGAGATAATCCTTGGTCAAGCAGCCAGACCAGAAAGGGCTTGAACACATTGAGCATCCGCTCTCCTGGCTGAAGATCGCTCGGCTCGACGCGCCAACGGTGTGGCCAGTGATCGACATCCAGGTAATCTTCGTCGAACGTCGGGACGGGATCGGAGCTGCGTCTGCTTGTGGTTTTTCGGGCCATGGTGTACGTACGGGAAGGTTACCCGTTGCAAAGCCGTCGGCGGAAGTTGTCGGCGAGCGGATAGACCCAGACGCTCTTGACCGGCTCGGCGTTGCGATGCAGTCGATCGAGCTTGCCGCGCCCCTGAGTGTCGCCGAGGTACAGCCAGTTGGCGGCCTTGTAGCAGGTGCCGGCGAAGCGGGGCTTCTCGACAAAGGTCTCCAGCAGCACCGGACGATAGGCGTAGCGAGCATGCCAGTCATCGGCCAAGCGACGGGCCGCCAGAGCCAGGACGCGCGAGGCGAGGTTCTTGCACCGGATCCACGGCAGTATGAGGAAGCGCGCGTTGTTGATGATGAGGTGAAGGCTGCGTTCTCGCTGCTCGCGCGTCCAACCGATGAACTCGTCGCGCGGCTGAGTCTTCCAGGCGCTTGCCCCGAAGGACAGCAGGGCCACCACTTCGTCGGCTGCGCGCACGAAGTAGCGCAGCTGCGCGCCGGGCATGAGTTGATGCCCCAGATAGTGGTGATGCTGGATGTAGGCGTTCCACAGCAAAGACTCACGCTTGTGGCTGACCGGATCGATCGTGAGCCGAGCCAGATCCACCGCCGGGACGCTCGACGGCTCGAGCACCGTCTGCTCGATCTCAGGGCGAGCGAGGTACGGCGGGGGCTTGGCGTTCCTCGGCGGCGGCAAGCTGATCAGGCCATCGGCCTGCATCCGCAGCAGCGCCACCCGGCAGCTCATGTCCTTAAGGCGCCCATCGGGGCGGCGCCAGCCGAGCCGTTCGCAGACCTCACGCGAGAGCTGCGCACGATTGGGTGGCGGGGTGGCGCCGATCAAGGCACGGATCAGCTCGATCTCGCCATTAGTAAAGGGGCGTCCGCAGTAGCGCATCCGTCAGCTCGAATCGGTGAGACCCAAGGCCTGCTTGTGCGCGCGCAGCACCAGCACGTCCTCGTACAGGCGCATCCATCCGCGCCACAGCACGGTCATCCCCGGTTCCCCGTCGCACTTGCGCCCCAGGTGGCCACCGACGCGACCGATCAGACGCACCACCTCGCGCAATGCCGGCGGTTTGGCCGGCGGCAGCGCCTTGTGCACCCGCACGTGCAGCGCCTCGATCTCCTCCTTCGAGAACACCTCTGTGGCGGGCAGATCCGGTTGCACCCGGGCAAGATACGCCACGTGCATCAGGCGCACCCCGATGATGCTGAAGACGGTCAGATACCGGGCCAGACGCTCGCCGGTCTCGAGCAGGCAGTCCTCGACCTTGCAGCCGCTCTTGAGGACCTTGTGCCAGGTCTCAATCCCCCAGCGCTTCCCGTACCACTGCACCTTCTCGCGCGCCGCGTCAAAGTCCGCCACGGGCAGGTTCGTCAGCAGCACCCAGCTGACCGCTTCCTGGCCCGCAGACGGAGCACTCTCGGTCGCCCCAATCACCCGCACGGTGATCGGGTCTGTCGAGCCGGAATCCCTGGCATGTCCTCGCCGCTGCGGTGGCTGGATCGTGGCCCGCGCCACTTTCACTTCGATCACGGCAGTTCGGGCTTTGCGTTTGCCGTTGCCGGGAATCGCGACCTCCAGGCTCCCCAGCACCGGGGCTGCGGCCAGCGCCTCGATCATCGTCTCCCACCCCGCGTTCTCCTCGGGCACGAGCTTGCGGTCGCGACAGGCACGAATCACATACCGTGCGCCGAGCTCCTTAGCAGCGGTGAGAAACTCAAAGAAATCCGACTCTCGATCGGCGATCGTGACGGCCTGCACGCCCTTCGGAGTCCGGGCCACCGTCTCGCGCAACGCCAGGAGCCACTTCGAGCTTTCCTTCTCCTCGATCGCCGTGCACTGAAGGCGCAGGATCTTCTCGACGTACTCCTCATCGGGAACTTCCTCACGGGCCCAGATGCGCTGACTCAAGAGCCCAAGCGGTACGCCGCTGGCCGTAAACGCCAGCGCATTGTGCATGATCAAACCTCGATCATGCGCCTCGTTGCTCTTGCCGATCGGTCCCAGGCCCCGGGTCTTGGGGTGCTCGCCGTAGGAGAAAAACACGGTATCCTGCGCCACCAACACGGGTCCGCCGCACGCCACCATCCGTTTGACGGTCGCTGCGATGTGCGGCTCGCGAATCGCCTCGGGACTGGCCTTGTCGTTGCCGAAAAGCCGATATGCCGCCTGCGTGCTCGCCCAATCCCCACAGGCCTCGTTGATCGGCGAGACGGGAGACTTTCCCAGAGACTCAGCGGTCTTGATCAAGCGGCGGTCCAGGCGTTTGTCCCCGAGATCGACACCGGAGAACTCCTCGCGCAGCCACTCCGCCGAGCCGGTGCCGGCTTCCATGATAGCCTGCACCTCCGGATCATCGCATCCCGATCTCTTCTGCGCCTCGCCCAAACACCCTCCGCCATGCGGTGCACGGCGCGGGAGACTACCAAACGCTATTGTCTGTGTCCAGCCCCTCGTTCAGGAGAGGGCCGGAGGCTCAGAGATGTGTGGAATAGAAAGATCCAGCCGGCAAAGTCCGACCTGACCCGGGCGATCTGAAATTCGGCCGACTTCA
>JABBNZ010000178.1 GCA_019352035.1 Pseudomonadota bacterium
AGGGCCAGAAGGCGCTGCCCGTGGAGCAGCTTTCCCGCTGATGATCGGCCTGGATGCCAATCGCTCGAATGCGGGAGAGAGCCTCGCCAGAGCGGCCCCGGCTTAAGCAATGTGATCGGCCCGCCGCACGTTCACCACGCGCTTTTGGATTTCCGAGCCCTGATGCGCTGCGGCAGGTTCTCATCCATCATGAGGAGTCCGACCTCGTCGCTGCCGGTGTCGAGGAGCTTCTCGAGGCGCTCCAGCTCGCCCAGCACGTACAGAACGCGGGCCAAGTGCTCGATCGAGCCGCTCAGCTCGCCCTTCTCCATTCGCCGCACCGTGTTGACCCCGATGCCGCTTCGATCGGCCAGAGAGGCCTGCGAGAGACGGCGGCGGCGGCGGGCAAGTGAGATATCCCTGCCAAGCTTCGCAGCGGCGCGCCTCACGGGCTCTGGCGGGGGGAATTTCCTCATAAGCACCTTAAAATAGACGCTTAATTGATTTAAACGCCCCTTCTTGGGCGATTATAATTTACAGGGCTCGGAGACGCAACCGTATTCCTGGGTTATCGCCCTGATGAGATCTTTAAAAGAAAATAACCGCCCTTGCGAGGACGATATCGATCTCTCGGGCGCTTGCGGCGCGCGCCTGCGGAATGCTCCGATCCGGCCTAAGCGGCCTGCGCCGCTGCCGAACTCGCCTCCTTGGCGCTGCTTTGCAGCGCCGGCAGGCGCATGGCGACCTCCAGGCCGCCGCCGGGGACGTTGTGCGCCTCGATGCTGCCGCCGTGCAGGGTGATGGCGCGGGCCGCGATGGCGAGTCCCAGGCCCTCGCCGCCGCCGGCGCGGTCGCGCGCGGCGTCGACGCGGTAGAAGGGCTCGAAGATCAGCTTCAGGTCTTTCTCCGGCACGCCGGGTCCGTGGTCCCTCACGGCAACCTCGATCGAATCCCGCTTGCCCGCGGTCACCACGACCGCTGAGCCCGGCGGTCCATAACGCACGGCATTGCGGATGACGTTCTCGAAGGCACTGCGCAGAAGCTCGGGATCACCGCCGACTTCCAACTCCGATTCGGCGTGAACGGATACGGTGCACTCGCGTGCGTCCGCTTCGATCGCGACGTCCTGCGCGATGCTCTCCAGCAAGTTGCCGATGTTGACCGGGACTTGCTCGAACGCGCTGGCCGGACGCTCCAGGCGAACGAGCTTCAGGATGCGCGCTATGAGCTGCTCCAGGCGGTCGGCCTCCAAGGCGATGCGCGTGAGTTGCCGCTGCGTGCCTGCATCGTCCCGCCGCGCGAGCGATAGAGCGAGCTGCAGCCGGGTGAGCGGTGAGCGCAGCTCATGTGAGACATCGCGCAGCAGCTGCTGTTTCGACTCGAGCAGGGTCTGCACCCGCTCCGCCATGGCGTCGAAGTCCGCAGCGAGCAGTGCGAGGTCGTCCTGCCGTCCCTTGAGCTGAGGCAGCATGCGCACGCTCAGGTCTCCCGCCGCCACCGAGCGCGTGGCCTGACGCATCCGATCGATCGGACTGACGAGATGCCGGGTCAGAAAGAAGCAGATGACCGTGCTCACCACCAGCGCGATGGCGAGCGTCGCGGCGGCTACGGCCGGCAACTCCAGCTCACCGAAGATGAGCGGATGCTCGTGCAGAGGCCCGACGAGCACGTGATAGGTGCGGCCCCCGGGTGTCATCAGCACGAGGGCGCCGCCGATCGGCGCGATGGCGCCGGAGCGCACCGTCTTCCTCCCGGACTTCGTTCGCCCCTGCAACGGCACCTGCAGAAAATGCGGCAGCGGCCGGTTGAGAAGGTCGCGGCCGTTGGGGCCTACGACGAAGGTACGTGAGAACGCCGGATTGGAGGACAGCTCATCGAGCCAATCGTGCAGTGCGTCAGGACCGCCGTTCTCGAAGGCGTCAGCCGCCTGGGCGAAGAGCTGCCCGCGCTGCACCCAGGGCTGCTCCTCGCGGCCCTGGATGGCGACGCTGACGGCCACGGTCACCGTGCCCACCAGGATGAGGACGATGGCGAGCCAGAACGAGCGAAAGATGCGCCAGTAAAGCGAATTCATGAGACATACCCACTGGGTCTGCAAAGGCTGCCGCGCAAGCGCTCTTGCCGCACCGCTTGCCTCACATCTCGATGCTCGCCTCAGCCATTCGTCTTCAACTGGCCTGGCAAAGCGCCTAGCCCGCTTTCTGCGTCAGGGCATAGCCGGAGCCGCGCACGCTTTGCACGGCGACCCGGTCCGTGAGTTTGCCCAGCTTACGCCGCAAGTTGCTGACGTGGGTATCCAGGCTCCGGTCGGTCGGCAGGAGGCGCCGTCCGAGCGCCTGCAGCATCAGCTCCTCGCGGCTGACGGTGCGGGTGTCGGCCCGGACGAGGAGCTCGAGGATCCGCAGCTCCGCCGCGGTGAGCTCGAGGTCCTCACCGTCGACCTCGGCCTTGCGGCCCCTCAGGTCCAGGCGCAGGGGGCCCCAGGCGAGCGCCCCGGCCACGGGCTGGGGCTCGGCCGCCATGCGCCGCAGCACCGCCCGGATGCGCGCCACCAGCTCGCGCGGGCTGAAGGGCTTGGCGAGGTAGTCATCGGCCCCGAGCTCAAGTCCGATCACCCGGTCGACCTCCTCGCCCCGGGCGGTGAGCATGATGACCGGGATGCGGCTCGCCGCGCGCAGGCGCCGCAGCACCTCGAACCCGGAGAGCGCGGGCAGCATGACATCGAGCACCACGAGGTCGAGCCCGCCGCGGGCGATGCGCTCGAGCGCCGCGGAGCCGGTGCCGGCCACCTCGACCGCGAAGCCCTCGGGACCTAAGTACTCCGCCAGCATCGAGCAGAGCTCCTGGTCATCGTCGACGATGAGCAGGTGCGTGCGCGACTCCGCCGCCTCCGCGTGACTGTTCACGCCGGATTCTCGAGGCTGAAGACCTGCCGCTGATCGTCGTAGGCGAACACCTCCGCGTAACGGCCCCAGCTGATGATGGTGCGCAGCGTCTGCTCGGCGGCCTCCTCGGCCATGTAGTCCTCGAGCTCGTCGAAGAACCGGCTCTTGGGGGCGGTGTGGCTGCTGCGCTCATCGAGCACGCGGCGGATGTGCGCGGCGAGCGCGACGTAGGTCAGCAGGTGCCTCGCGAAGAGATGCTTGCGCTCATCGCTCTGCGAGCGGGCGAAGACGAGGCCCGCCTCGAGGAGGCTGATGTCGCCGCCCTCGACCTCCGCGAAGCGCAGCATCTGCAGCGCATCCGCAGCGGGGAAGAGCTCATCGGCCTCGAGCTGCAGATGTTGCGCGATGGCCGGCAGGTCCGCCTTGCCGTTGTAGGGCGGCTCGCTCACCGCCTCGATGAGGCCCTGCAGCAGGTTCGAGGAGACGTGGATCAGCGCCGTGCCAATGCCGGTGCCGGCGAAGCGCTCGGACTTAGGTCCCACACGCGCCTCGCCGCGGGGCCTCGCGGTCATCTCCACGTAGACGCGCTCGACCAGCGCCCGGAACCGGGGGTCGGGCGTCGAGCGCGGCTGCGGCAGGTCGATCGGGATCTCGCTCACCACCCGTCCCGGATGGGTCGCGAAGATGAGCAGGCGATCGCACATCTGCACCGCCTCCTCGATGTTGTGGGTCACGAGGAGCACGGAGCGGATCGGCAGCTGCCCCTCGCCCCAGAGGTCGAGGAAGTCGTTGCGCAGCGTCTCGGCGGTGAGCACATCGAGCGCGGAGAATGGCTCGTCCATGAGGAGGATGCTCGGGTGCACGACGAGGGCCCGCGCGAACCCGACGCGCTGGCGCATGCCGCCGGAGAGCTCGCGCGGGTACGCCGACTCGAAGCCATCGAGACCGATCAGGTCGATCGCCTGCAGCGAGCGCTTGCGGATCTCCCCCTCGGGGAGCCTCAGGGCCTCGAGGCCGAGCTGCACGTTCTCGAGCACCGTGAGCCAGGGAAAGAGCGCGAAGCTCTGGAACACCATGGCGATGCCGCGCGCGGGACCTGCGACCGGGGCGCCCTCGTAGCTCACCACCCCCCTCGTCGGGGCATCGAGCCCGGCGATGAGCCGCAAGAGCGTCGACTTGCCGGAGCCGGAGCGCCCGAGCAGGCCCACGATCTCCCCCGGCCTCAATGTCAGGTTGACGTTCTCGAGAACGACGAGCTCATCGCCGTCGGGCTTGCGGAAGGACTTGCAGATCTCCCGCACATCGAGAAGCGGTGCCAGATTGAGCGCGAGTTCGTTGGCATTCATGGCGAGCGTCCGGATATCACTTGCCCGCAACGTAGGCACATGGACGTGCCCCGCCGCCGGCGGTGGCGGAGCCCCGGGCAAAAAAACCGCGCTTTTTGCCCGAGGCGCTTCAAACAACCTCAACTTACTCGGAACTTGCGCTCCGCGCGTGCGTAGAGCGGACGCCAGAAG
>JABBNZ010000179.1 GCA_019352035.1 Pseudomonadota bacterium
GCCAGCTGGTCCTTCGGCCTGTTGACACTGTCGATCGCAATCAGCTCCCCGGCGCGCAGATAGCACACGCTGAATGCGCGTGTTTCCGGAGTGCCGCGCACCACTACTGTGTCGTAGCCCTGATTGATGCCGACGATGATCAGCTTCAAGTCGTACTGATCCGACCAGAACCACGGCACCTTGTCGTGCACCGTATCGAGGCCGAGCAGGTTGAGCGCTGCGCTCGCTCCTTGCTCGAAAGCGTTGTCCACCGACTCCAGCCGCAGCCGCCGGCCGTAATGGGGACTCGGATGAATCGTGCAGTCCCCCGCCGCGTAGATGCAGGGATCGGAGGTTCGGCACCGCTCGTCGACCACGATCCCGCTCTCGCAGGCGAGACCCGCGGACCGTGCCAGGGTGTCCGCCGGAAGAACTCCACATCCCACGATCACCATGTCGGCGGCATGCTCCTCGCCATCTTCCGTGAGGACCGCGCCGACGCGCTTCGATCCTGGTGCGGCGGCCAAGGCTCGCACCCTGGCATTGCTCAGAATCCGCACCCCGTGCCGGGCATGCTCAGCTTCATAGAACGCCGACAATTGCGGGCAGACGACCCGGTTCATGACGCGGTCGGCCATCTCGAGGACGGTGACCTCGAGGCCGGCCTCGCGCGCGGTGGCCGCAACCTCGAGTCCGATATATCCGCCGCCCACGATCACCAGGCGCCTGGCAGATGCCCAGCCGGTGCGGATTCGATCGACGTCCGCAATCGTACGAAGGTAATGCACTCCTTCCAAATCGATTCCCGGCACGTCGAGGGGGCGCGGGATGCTGCCGGTGGCAAGGAGCAATGCGTCGTAGGCGATACTCGTACCGTCGTCGAGGCGCAAGCGCTGGTCGCGCCGCCAGATCTCGTCCACTCGGCGGCCAAGGTGTGTCTCGACCGAGTGGGCCGAATAGAAATGCGCGGGCCGCAGGAGCAGCCGATCGCTCTCCAGAGTGCCGGCCAGATACTTCTTCGAGAGCGGCGGACGCTGGTAGGGCAGCGATGTCTCATCGCCGATCATCACGAGCTCTCCGGTGAATCCTCTGCGCCGGAGAGTATCGATGGCCTGAACGGCCGCCTGCCCGGCGCCTACGATGACGATTCTGTTGTACATGACTGCCGGGAGGGGATGATTAAGAGGTCCGTCTGGTCAATACGAGATTGCAGAGGAGCTCCGTCGGCCTGTATCGGGCGGCTCTCGCGCGCCGCCAGAACGTAGTATCCCACACTGGCGAGCGCAAGGGGTCCGTGCCGGGATGAGCCGGGGCGGAGCTGCGGCCGGGCCTGGGCCCGATCCGGAGATATTGGCGGCCCGACCCGGGGGCGGAGCGGACGGTGACTGGTGGGGACTCGAATCGACGTGGAGCGAATCGCCCGCGGGTTTCGCAGGCTGCTGCGTCGCGGAGGTTCTCCTCGTTGCGTATTGTAAAATGGGGTGAGCTCTACAGTGCCCGAGTGGTCGATCGGACGGGGGTCGCTTTGCCCTTCGAGCCGCTTCGGGGATAGTCGGGACTGCCGTCAATATTATGATCCCCGTGTTCGAAAGGGATATTGACGACATGGATGAGTAGCTTGGAATCCGGAGGAAAATGGTAGATGGCTAAAGCATATTGGATCGCCTTTTATCGCGAAGTAAGAAGGGCGGACGCTCTCGCTGCGTACGCGAAAGTCGCGGGTCCGGCGCTTGAGGCGGCTGGTGGGCGTATGTTGGCCCGTGGTAAGTCCGCCGATGTGCGCGAGGCGGGACTCATGCAGCGTACGGTGCTCATAGAATTCGACAGTCTCGAGAAGGCGAGGGCTGCCTATGAGAGTCCGGCGTACCAAGCTGCACTCGCCGTGCTCGGCGACGCAGTCGAGCGGGACATCAGATTTGTAGAAGGCGTAAGCTGAATGCACATCAGGTGATCCGCACGGAGCTGGGGGAGTCATCCTCGCTGCGGATCACGGTGCACTTGGACAAGGTACGGCCTGGATCATTCTGTGAATGCGCAACGCATCTGCTATTTCCTCTCGCAGTGCACATTGCGGAGGCGCACACCCTGACCGGGTGCTGTACGGCGCCAGTCATCAGGCGACCGCGACAGGTCTCAACGACCGTAGAATCGCTCGAGCGATGGCAGTTCACTGGGTCTCTTTCACTTCATGAAAATCCTGATCGTTGAGGATGAGCGCAAGACGGCCGCCTACCTCAAGCGGGGGCTGGAAGAGAACGGCTTCGTGGTCGATCTCGCGGAGAACGGCGAAGACGGCGGCCACCTCGCTCGCACGCAGACTTATGAGCTGATCATTCTCGATGTGCTGCTGCCGGGGAGGGACGGCTGGAGCGTCATCACGGACTTGCGGCGGCAGGAAATCTCCACCCCCGTGCTCTTTCTCACGGCCCGCGATGCGGTTCGCGACCGCGTGAAGGGCTTGGAGCTCGGGGCCGACGACTATCTGGTGAAGCCCTTCGATTTCTCGGAGCTTCTGGCGCGGACGCGATCGATTCTGCGGCGGGGGCCGGTCAGGCGGACGCCAGTCCTGGCGCTTGCAGACCTCGAGCTCGATCTTGGGCGTCACCGTGCGAGGCGCGGCGGCCAGGCGCTCGACCTCACGCCGAAGGAATTTCAGCTGCTGTCGTTCCTCCTGCAGCGCAGCGGCGAGGTGCTCTCTCGCACCCTCATCGCCGAGCAGGTGTGGGACATCAACTTCGAGAGCGACTCGAACGTCGTCGAGGTTCACATGCGCCGGCTTCGCTCCAAGGTTGACGACCCCTTTGAGAAAAAGCTCATCCATACGGTGCGTGGCGTCGGCTATGTCCTCGAGCAGCGCGCCTGATCGCGGCGGCGCCCGCCGCCGGCCGCCGCCCTCGATCGCGCTTCGCATGACGGTGTGGTATGCGCTCTCCGCCTTCGCGATGGTGCTCGTGGCGACGAGCCTGCTTTACTTCGTACTCGTCAATGGAATGTACCGGGAGGACCAGCGCGATCTCGCGGATAACCTGCAGAACGCCATTCTCCTGCTTGGCGCATCGCACGGCACTGAGCTTCCAGGCCCCGTTTCCGGTCAGCCGGCTCACGCGCCGCAACATCGCACCGACATTTACGTGCGCGTGATGAATGGCGACGGACGGACGCTGATGCAGACGCCCGGCATGGCTGGTCAAGTGCGAGCACCGGCGAAATCGGAGCTGCTCGCAATCGATCCGCGTCACCGCGAAGTGCGCCAGGTCCTCTCCCGAACTGGGGAGCCATTCCTGACACTGATCGCCCCCATTCCGGCGGCGCGCGCAAACGGGGCACGATTCATCGAGGTGGCGATGGACCGGGCCCACGATGAATACCTGCTCGCGCGATACCGTGAGCGACTCTGGCTGGTGCTGGGCTCTTCGCTCGTGCTCTGCTCCCTCGTCGGCTATCTCATCGCCCGCAGCGGCATGCGTCCCATCGAGGGGATCAGTCGGAAGGCCGAGCTCATCCGCGCGACGACCCTGCATGAGCGCATCCCGGCCCACGGCCTGCCCGCCGAGCTTCGCGGCCTCGCCGAGACCTTCAATGGCATGCTGGATCGTCTCGAGCAATCGTTCCGCCACGTCTCCCAATTCTCAGACGACGTGGCGCATGAGCTGCGCACGCCGATCAATAATCTGCGCGGGGAAATCGAGGTCGCCCTCGGCAAGGCCCGGTCGCAGGAGGATTACCGCGAGGTCCTCGGCTCCTGCTTCGAGGAATGCACGCGGATATCGCGCCTGATCCGAACCCTGCTCTTTCTCGCCCGCTCGGACACGGCATCCGATGCGCTGCAGCGCGAGACGGTTGATGTTGGCGAGGCTCTCGCCACGATTGGCGCCTTCTACGAAGCGGCCGCCTCGGAGGCTGGTGTGTTTCTTCGGGTGGCAAGCGCTGCGGGTCTGTGTGCCGAGCTCGATCGGACGCTCTTTCAGCAGGCGATCGGCAATCTGATTTCCAATGCGCTCGCCCACACGCCGGCGGGCGGCTCGGTGGAACTCGCCGCGGTGGGGGGCGCCCAGGGCGTGCGGATTTCCGTTCGCGACACCGGTTGCGGCATCGCGCCGGACCATTTGCCCCATGTGTTCGAGCGATTCTATCGGGTCGAGCAGGCACGCACCGGCTCTGAGCAGAACGCTGGCCTAGGGTTGGCGGTGGTCAAGAGCATCGTGACTCGGCACGGCGGTGAGGTCGCGATCGAGAGCAGCGTAGGGAAGGGCACCGAAGTACGGCTCACTTTCCCGCAGCCGCGCATAGCGCCCGCCGCCGGACCGGCGCTTACGATTTCGTAATCTGACCGTCAGCATCGCGTCACCTGCCGCCGCGTAGCATCTGCGGCACATGAAGGAAACCTCAGTCCGGGCTG
>JABBNZ010000051.1 GCA_019352035.1 Pseudomonadota bacterium
TCGCTGACCAGCGTCAGCACTTCGTAGCTCGCGACCGTCTCCCCCGCCTGGTTGGTGATCTGCGTGTCCCAGCGAACCTCCCCATAGCCTTTGTCGCGGCGAAATGACTTCTCCTTGCAGGTGAGGCGCACCTTGATGCGTTCGCCGGGCTTGACCGGCTTCGTGAAGCGCAGTCCTTCCAGACCGTAGTTCGCCAGGACGGGTCCGTATGGCGGATCGACGAACAGCCCTGCGGCCGCCGAGATCAGAAAGTACCCGTGAGCGACCCGGCCGCCGAAAAGCGGATTACGGCGCGCCGCCTCCTCGTCCATGTGAGCGTAGAACCGGTCGCCGGACAGCGCGGCGAATGCCTCGATATCCTCGAGCGTCACCTCCCGCTCGCCGCTGCGGAAAGTGTCGCCGATGGCGAGCTCATGGAAAGTCTTGCGAAAGGGATGCTTGCCGGGGTCGAGCTCGCGCGCACCTCGCACGTAGCGGCCTGTTACCGCAGTCAGGGCGTCAGGCGTACCCTGGACCGCCGTTCTTTGCATGTAGTGCAGAACGCCTCGAATGCCGCCCATCTCCTCGCCTCCGCCCGCTCGCCCCGGCCCTCCATGCACGAGGTGCGGCAGAGGCGAGCCGTGGCCGGTCGACTCCTTCGCGCAGTGGCGGTTGACGAGCAGCACGCGGCCGTGAAAAGGCGCCATACCGATCGTCAGGCGTGCCGCGACCGAATCGTCCGCGGTGAACACCGAGCCGACGAGACTGCCGCCGCCGCGATTCGCGAGGCCGATTGCTTCCTCGAGATCCCGGTAAGGCAGTACCGTACACACCGGTCCGAAAGCCTCGACGGAGTGGACGGCCCGCGCGCCCCGCGGATCGCGGCAATAGAGCAGTGTGGGCGCGACGAATGCACCCCGATCCGCCTCAGCGCCCCTGAGCTCGGACGCCGGGCCGCCTCCGCAGAGGAGTTCCGCCTCCCCCTGCAGAGTCTTGATCCGCTCCAGAACCTCGCGCCGCTGGCTGAGCGAGGCGAGCGGCCCCATCTTGACGCCCTCGAGCCTGGGATCACCCACGACGATGCGGCCGAGCGCCGCCCGCAGCGCCTCCAGCACGGCCGGAATGCGGCCCTCCGGCACGATCGCCCTGCGGATCGCGGTGCACTTCTGGCCGGCTTTGACCGACATCTCCCGGACCACCTCGCGGACGAACAGGTCGAGCTCCGGGGAGTCCGCCTGCACGTCAGGACCCAGGATGGAGCAGTTGAGCGAGTCGGTCTCGGACGTGAAGCGGACCGCCTGCTCGATGATCGCCGGGTGCTGTCTCAGCCTGTGCGCCGTGCTCGCGGAGCCGGTGAAAGCGATCGCGTCCTGGCACGTCAGATGATCGAAGAGATTGCCGACGCTGCCGCAGAGCAGTTGCACGGCTCCCTCGGGGAGGAGCCCCGATTCCACGATGCGGCGAAAAACCCGCTCGGTGAGATAGGAAGTCGCTGTCGCCGGCTTGACGATGGCCGGTACACCGGCGAGCAACGTGGGCGCGAGCTTCTCGAGCATTCCCCATACGGGGAAGTTGAATGCATTGATGTGAATGGCGGCTCCGGCAAGCGGCACACAGATGTGTTGACCGACGAAGCCACCGCTCTTCGAGAGTGCCTCCACGCCACCCTCCACGAAAATCGTGCTGTCGGGCAGCTCCCGCACGCCTTTGCCCGCATAGACGAAGAGAGTGCTGATGCCGCCGTCGATATCGACCCAGGAGTCCGTCCGCGTGGCCCCGGTCGCATAGGAGAGGGTGTAGAACTCCTCCTTGATCTCCGTCAGCCGCTTGGCGAGCGCCTTGAGACATGCGGCGCGCTCGTGGAAGGTGAGCTTGCGCAGGCTCGGCCCGCCCACCGTACGTGCATGCTCGAGCGCCGCACTCGTGTCGATACCCTCGGTCGAAGCGTGGGCGATGACTTCGCCTGTCGTCGCATCGCGCAGGGCCGCTCCAGGGGCGGCGGGTGAGATCCAACGGCCGGCGATATGGCTTTGGAGCGACATGTCGTGTCCTTTGCGGAAAATCGGTGATCAAGCCGCGGGTTGCGGGATCCCGCGATACCCCGTGAGGCTCCCCCCGGAACGGGCCAGGCGCTCGAGTAACGGCGCCGGGCTCCAATAGAGCGCGCCCAGTGTCTCGCGATAGCGCTCGATGGCGCGCAACACGCTCGGCAGCCCGACCGTATCGGCATGAAACATCGGTCCACCCCGCGACTTCGGAAAGCCATACCCGTTGCACCAGATGACGTCGATGTCGGCCGCCGAGCGGGCAATGCCTTCCTCCAGGAGGCGCGCGCCCTCGTTGATCAGGGCGTAGATGCAGCGCTCGAGGATCTCCTCATCCGCAATGTCGCGCTGCGCCACGCCCAGGCGGCGCGCCTCCTCGCGGATGAGGGCCACGACCTCGGGATCGCTCTCCCGCCGCCGCTCGGGTCCGACGTACCGATAAAACCCCGCGCCGCCCTTCTGCCCGAGCCTGCCGTGCTCGAAGAGCAGATCCGACACCCGATAGAACCGGGGATCGGCGGGCCGGTCTTTCCAGGCCCGCCGGGCACTGACGCCGATATCCAGGCCCGCCAGGTCGCCCACCGCATTCGGGCCCATCGCCATGCCGAATCCCTCGAGCGCCCGATCGATGCGCGACGGCTCGGCGCCCTCGAGCATCATGAGCTCCTTCTCGCGGCCATAGGCATACAGCATCCGGTTGCCAACGAAGCCGAAGGCGTTGCCGACGACCACCGCGGCCTTGCCGAGGCGACGCGTCACCGCAACTGTCGTGGCGATGGCATCGGCAGCACTTTCCTTCGCGCGCACGATCTCAACGAGCCGCATCACGTGTGCCGGACTGAAAAAATGCATGCCCACCACATCGGCCGGGCGGCCGCTTGCAGCCGCGATCGCATCCACATCGAGCGTCGAGGTGTTGGTGGCGAGCACCGCGCCGGCCTTGACGAGCCGTCCCAGTTGCTCGAACACGGCCTGCTTGACCGCAAGGTTCTCGAACACGGCCTCGATGACGAGATCCGCGTCTGCGAGAGCGCCGAGCTCATTCGCGCCGCTTACGCGGGCGGCGACGACCCCGGCTTCCTCCGCCCGAAGCCGCCCCTTCTTGACGGCGCTGTCCACGATCGAGTGGACACGTTGCAGACCGGCATCCAGAGCTCCCGCTCCGGTGTCGGCGAGTACGACGGAGTAGCCCGCCTGGGCGAGGCTCGCCGCGATGCCGCTGCCCATCGTGCCGGCCCCCACCACCCACACCGGACTGCAGAGCGGCCACCCGAGTGACCGGCCGCGCCGCATCCCGCAGGGATTTCGAGGCCTCGCCGCCGCTCGATCCGCGCTCGGCCAGGAACAGATGGCGGAGCGCGCGCGACTCGGTCGACGTACGGCGCTCCTGGAAGAAGGCCTGAGCTTGCTCCAGCGCGGCCTCGAAAGGCTGATCGAGCGCGGCTTCCACGCTCTGAAGGATCCGCTCGACGGCCTGCGAGCCGCGGGCGGCGCGCGGCAAGGAGCTGCGGTATTCGGCGATGACAGCGCGGTTGGCGTCGCCCGCGCCGGGAATGGGCCGGTCGCGAACACGTCGGATGCCCGTGCCTCGGTCGAGAACCTCTCGCGCGAACGCGAGAGCAGCCGATCGGATGTCATCCTCCACCGCGCGATCGACCAAGCCTGCCGACAGCGCCGCCTTCAGGCCAATAGGCGTACCGCCGGTCATGAGATCGAGGGCCGACTTCACACCGACGATGCGAGGAAGACGGACGGTCCCGCCGGCGCCCGGCAGCAGCCCGAGCTTCACCTCGGGAAAGCCCAGCTGCAGATCGGATGTCGCGCAGCGAAAATGACAGGCCAACGCGGCTTCCGCGCCTCCGCCGAGGACGGCACCATGCAGCGCGGCAATCACCGGCTTGGTCGAGGCCTCGAGCCGCATCAACACGTCCTTGAGCAGAGGCGGCCGCGGCGGCTCCTCGAGCTCGCGCAGATCGGCACCCGCCATGAACGCTCTGCCGCTCCCGTGCAGCACGGTCGCTCGCACTGACGGATCCTGATCCATCTGCTCGATTGCCGCGAGCAGCCCCGCGCGAACGGCGTGAGAGAGCGCGTTCACCGGCGCGTTGTCGACCACGATGACGGCGATGTCGCCGTCGCGTTCCATGCGAACCGGTGAATTCATCATCACGCGCGCTCCAATACGAGGGCAATCCCTTGTCCCACCCCGATGCACATGGTGCACAGTGCGCGCCGTCCGCCCGTGCGCCGAAGCTGATGGGTCGCCGTGGCGGCAAGCCTCGCGCCGCTCATACCCAGTGGATGTCCGAGTGCGATCGCGCCACCCTGTGGATTGACGTGATCGGCATCATCCGCAACGCCGAGATCCCTCAGCACGGCGAGCGCTTGGGCCGCAAACGCCTCGTTGAGCTCGATGAGATCGAAGTCCGCCATCGTGAGTTTCAGGCGCGTGAGGAGCTTGCGCGTCGCCGGTACGGGCCCGAGTCCCATGGTACGAGGAGCAACACCGGCGACTGCGGATCCGACCACCCGGGACCGGGGCGTCAATCCGAGCCTCTCGGCCGCCTCGCCGCTCGCGAGCAGCAGAGCGCAGGCTCCGTCATTCACGCCCGAGGCATTCCCGGCCGTGATGGTGCCGCCCTTGCGAAACGGTGTCGGGAGCTTCGCGAGCGACTCGAGGGTCGTGGCCCTCGGGTGCTCGTCACGATCGACCACCCTGGGCGCCCCCTTGCGGGCAGGCAGCGTCACGGAAACGATCTCCTCCGCCAGCCGCCCATCAGCCTGCGCGGCCGCGGCGCGCTGCTGGCTTCTCAAAGCAAAGGCGTCCTGGTCGGCACGGGTGATGGCGCGCTCGGCGGCCACGTTCTCCGCCGTTTCCGGCATGGAGTCGATTCCGTACTGCTCCTCGAGCCGCGCATTGACGAAGCGCCACCCGATCGTGGTGTCGTACATCTGCACGTCCCTTGCGTACGGGGCGGACCCTTTGGAGACCACGAAGGGCGCGCGGCTCATGCTCTCCACGCCGCCCGCAATCAGCAGATCGGCCTCACCCGTCGCGATCGCCCGGGCCGCCATCGCCACCGCATCGAGTCCCGAGCCGCACAAGCGATTGACGGTGACGCCGCCGACCTCCTGCGGCAATCCGGCCAGAAGCGCCGCCATGCGCGCGACGTTTCGGTTGTCCTCTCCCGCCTGATTGGCGCAGCCGTAGATGACATCATCCAACGCCCCCCAGTCGATCCGGGGCTGACGTGTCATCAGCTCGCGGATGGGCAGCGCCGCCAGATCATCGGTGCGGACCTCGGACAATGCTCCGGCGTAACGGCCGATCGGGGTGCGCACGGCATCACAGATGAATACGGATCTCATGCTCGGTTCAGACTCTCTGGAGGGTTGCCGCTCAGCGGCCGGTGAAGCGGGGCGTGCGCTTCTCGATGAAGGCGCGCACCCCCTCATGGTAATCGCTCGAGAAGCCGAGCTCTCCCTGATAATCGCGCTCGATATCGAGCTGCGCTGGCAGGGATCGCGAGCCGCCCTCGTAGATCGCCTGCTTGGTGCGGGCAAGTCCGCGCGTCGGTGCGGCAGCGAGCTGCCGGGCGAGGTCCGCCACGGTCGCGCCCAGCGCCTCGTCATCCACGCAGCGCCAGATGAGCCCCCAGGAGGCGGCCTGCTCCGCGGAAAGCTTCTCCCCGAGCAGGGTGAGCCCGAGCGCCCGGGCGGTGCCGATCTGGCGCGGCAGTGTCCACGTGCCGCCGGAGTCCGGCACGAGCCCCAGCCGGCAGAAGGGCTGCACGAAGCTCGCCGATCGGGCGGCAATCACGAGATCGCAGGCGAGCGCGACGTTGGCGCCGGCTCCCGCCGCGACGCCGTTCACCTGCGCGATCACCGGTAACGGCAATCCGCGCAGCGCGAGGACCAGCGGCTTGTAGTTCTCCTCGACCGACCTTGCGAGGTCGACGGGCTGGCCGCCGGGCGCAACGGCACGGTCGCCGAGATCCTGCCCGGCACAGAAGCCGCGGCCGGCGCCGGTGAGCACGAGCACGCGCGCGCCCTCGGGCAGCACTCTGCCGAGCGCCTCGCGCACTTCCGCATGCATCTGCGTCGTGAAGCTGTTGAGCTTCTCCGGCCGGTTGAGCGTGAGGCGCGCGATGGAATCGCTCACCTCGAAAAGGATGGTCTGGTATGTCATTTTGCCCCCCATGCGAGGCCGAGTTCCATCAGCGCTCGTCGTAGCTCAACGTCAGGCTTTCCGAGCGCGGCTGCGCCTGGCAGGCGAGCGTGAAGCCCGCCTCGATCTCCCACGGCTCGAGCGCGTACTGCTCGCCGAGCGAGACTTCACCTGCGATCACTTTCACACGGCACGTGCAGCAGATCCCGTCCCGGCAAGAGTACGGCAAGGCGAGGCCCGAGCGCTCGGCTGCATCCAGGATCCGCGTTCCGTCGCGCACCATGGTGAAGGTGCGGCGGCGCCCGTCCATGACCACGGTCACTTCCGTTGCCGGGGCGCTGGCGGCACTCGCCTCCAGCGGCGGAGCCGGGACCGGCACCGGTGAGCGGCGTTGCAGCGCGAAGTGCTCCGAGTGGATCCGCTCCTTCGGCACGCCGAGCTCGAGGAGCGTCGCCGTCAGCTCGGGGATCATGCTCCCGGGGCCGCAGAGCATCGCACCCTCGAGATCCGCGGGATCGAACAGCTTGTCCGCGGCTCGGGTGAGCCAGGCGCGATCGAGCCGTCCGTTCAGCCACTCGACCTCCTGGGGCTCCCGGCTCATCACGAAATGAAGCGCCAGACGATCGAGGAAGCGGTCCTTGAGGGCGAGCAGATCCTCGATGAGCATGCTGCGCGCGAGCGACTGGTTTCCGATCACGACGGTGCAGCGCGCCTCGGGTACGGTCTCGAGCAGCTCGCGCGTCAGCGCATAGATCGGCGTGATACCGGAGCCCGCGGCCAGCGCCAGATAGTGGCTTGAGCCGCAAGGCGGGGCCGGCAGCCGAAAGCGGCCGGCCGGCGGCAGCACCTCAACGGCCATCCCCGGCCGCAGGCTCTCGGCGAGCGTGCGGGAGACGCGGCCCTGCACTCTGATGGCAAGCTCCAGGCTGGCGCTGCTCGGGTGGCTGACGACGGTGTAGGTGCGACGCAGATGCTTGTCGCCGATGCCGACGCGAACGGTGATGTGCTGCCCCGGAACCACCCGGAAGGCCTCCCGGATCTCAGGCGGCACCGCGAGCCGCAGCCGGATGGCATCGTCCGCCTCCTTCAGGTGAGCCTCCACGGTCAGGGAATGGAATTCTGGCAGGGTCATGGGCGCTACAGGCACTTGAAGTAGTCAAACGGCTCGCGACAGCTGCGGCAGCGATAGAGCGCCTTGCAGGGCGTCGATCCGAATTCGCTGATGCACTCCACATCCGCACTGCGGCATTGCGGGCAGTGACGCGGCCTGCCTCCGGTGAGCGCGCGAACGGAGTGCACGGGCTCCTCGGGCGGGGCGATGCCATACGCTTCGAGTTTTGCGCGGCCTTCGGCGGTCAGATCCGCGCTGCTCCAGGCCGGACTCAACACGTCGAACACCTCCACCGGCTCGAAGCCGCTCGAGCGCAGCGCTTGGGCGATGGAGCCCTTGATCACCTCGGTCGCCGGGCAGCCCGAGTACGTGGGCGTAACACCGACGCGGACGCGATTGCCCTCGACCTCGAGCGAGCGGATGACGCCGAGATCGTGGAGGCTCAGCACCGGGATCTCCGGATCCCGCAATGATCGCAGCGCATGCTCCGCACGCAGACGGCCGTCCGCTTGCGCTTCGCAGCACGCGTCCGCTACCACTTCGCCCCCGGGTAGGTGCGCTGCAGAATCTGCATCTCGGCGAGCAGATGTCCGAGGTGCTCGTTGTGCTCGCCGCGCTTGCCGTACCAACGAAAGCTCGCAGGCGGCGGCAGTATCAGTGTCGCCTCGGCGAGCACCTCCTGGAGCCGGGCGCGCCAGCCGGCTGCGAGCGCGGCCGGATGCGGCCCGATTCCCGCCGCGGCGAGCGCCTCCTCGAGCGGATCGGCGTCGAAGAGCTCGGCCGTATACGGCCACAGTCGCTGCAGCGCCTGCTGCGTGCGCTCATGACTCTCGGCCGTGCCATCCCCGAGCCTCACCACCCAGCCGCCGCTGTAGCGCAGGTGGTAGCGGGTTTCCTTCACCGCCTTGGCGGCGATCTGTCCGAGCCGCTCATCGCGCGAGCGTTCCAGGGCCTCGAAGAGCTCGATCTGCCAGGCATCCAGGAGAAGCTGTCGCATCACGGTGTCGGCGAAATCCCCGTTCGGCTGCTCCGCGAGCGAGACATTCACGAATTCCGAGGGCTCGCGCAGAAACGCCAACGCGTCCTCGTCGCGACCTCGTCCCTCGAGCTCGCCCGCGTACGCGAGCAGCAGCCGGCCCTGGCCGAGAAGGTCGAGTGCAATGTTGGCGAGGCCGAGGTCTTCCTCCAGCGCCGGCGCCTGTCCGATCCAGGCGCCAAGCTGCTGCGCAACGATGAGTGACGTATCCGCAAGGCGCAGGACGTACTTCGCGCGGTCGGCATCCGGCGCCAGGGAGGACGCCCCGATGGCGCCGCCGGCCGTCATCTGTGCCTGCGCGGGGAGGGCCTCGCTCACAGGGTCTTCACCTCTTCCGGAATCTCGTAGAAGGTGGGGTGACGATAGATCTTGTCGCGGGCCGGCTCGAAGAGCTCATCCGCCTCAGCCGGATCGGACGCGACGATGTCGCTCGAGCGCACTACCCAGAGACTCACGCCCTCACCGCGGCGGGTGTACAAATCACGCGCGTGCTCGAGCGCCATGCGCGCATCGGTCGCGTGCACGCTGCCGGCGTGCTTGTGCTCGAGTCCCGAGCGGGGACGAACGAAGACTTCCCAGAGCGGCGATCTTGGATCGGACATCGAGATCTCCCTCAGGCAGCCGCCGCGCTCGTGCGCGCGCGCTGCTTCTCGGCGTAGGCCGCGGCGGCCTCGCGCACCCAACGGCCGCTCTCGTGCGCCTCGCGGCGCGCGGCCAGGCGCTCGCGGTTGCAGGGCCCGTTGCCGCGCAGTACCTCGTTGAATTCGGCCCAGTCGATGGCCCCGAACCGATAGTGGCCGCTCGCCTCGTCCAGGCGCAGCTCGGGATCGGGAACCTTCAGCCCGAGGAACTGCGCCTGCGGGACCGTGAAGTCGACGAACTTCTGCCTGAGCTCATCGTTGGTGAAGCGCTTGATCTTCCAGCGCACGGAATCGGCGGTGTGCTTCGAATCCGCATCGCCCGGACCGAACATCATGAGGGACGGCCACCACCAGCGATTCAGAGCCTCCTGCGCCATCCGCCGCTGCTCCGGCGTGCCGCGAGCCAGCGTCAGCATGATCTCGAACCCCTGCCGCTGATGAAAGCTCTCCTCCTTGCAGATGCGCACCATCGCGCGGGCGTACGGGCCGTAGGAGCAACGGCAGAGCGGGATCTGATTCATGATGGCCGCGCCGTCGACCAGCCAGCCGATGGCGCCGACATCCGCCCAGGTCGGCGTCGGATAATTGAAGATGCTCGAGTACTTCGCGGCGCCCGAGAGCAGCTGCTCGATGAGATCCTCCCGGGCAGCGCCGAGGGTCTCCGCGGCGGCATATAGGTATGCGCCGTGACCGCCCTCGTCCTGCACCTTCGCCATCAGGATGGCCTTGCGCTTGAGCGACGGCGCACGCGTGATCCAGTTTCCCTCGGGGAGCATGCCCACGATCTCCGAGTGCGCGTGCTGGGAGATCTGGCGGATGAGGGTGCGGCGGTAGCGCTCGGGCATCCAATCCTTGGGCTCGACCTTCTGCTCGCTCGCCACCCGCGAAAGGAACCGCGCCTCGAGCGCCGCCCCGTCCGCGCTCGCGCACTCGCGATGGCCCTCCGGCTGATCCAAGGCTTGTGCGTACATGGCTTGCCCCTCACATCTGTGACCGATCTAAATTGACACAGGTTAAATTCACGCGCAATGTTTTTGTGTCACTTTGGAGCACGCCTGCCGGCACTTGCCACGCTGACGGCCCCAGGCTGCTAGCATTCCGCGCCAGTGAAGAGCCCCTCGCACGAGTCGCCCCATTCCCTCGGCCCCGCGCGGCCGGTGCTGCGAGCTTTCCGCGCGCAGCGTCCCATCCGCGCGGGCTCTCTCCTCATCACGATCTTCGGCGACTCCATCGCGCCTCGCGGCGGCGAGATCGCCCTCGCATCCGTCATCGAGCTCTGCCGTCCCTTCGGCATCTCCGAGCGCCTCGTGCGCACTTCGATCGGACGGCTGGCCAAGGATGACTGGCTCGAGGCGGCACGCGTCGGGCGCAACAGCTTCTATCGGCTGACCGCGCACGGCAGGAACGAGTTCGATGTCGCGACGCGGCGCATCTACAGCGTCTCGGCTACTGAATGGACGGGGTGCTGGACGCTGTTGCTGATGTCTCAGCTGACCGCCGCCGAGCGCAACTTGTTGAGTGAGGCGTTTCGGTGGCGGGGCTTCGGGCAGGCCATGCCCGGCGTGCTCGCCTATCCTGCCGACCGCATGAAGGAGGTTGAGGAGGAACTCGCCAAGTCACCGACGGGAGCGCGCGTGATATGCCTGCGGGGCTCGAGCGCATCAGCGGAGGCGGACCGGTCCCTGGCGCAGCACGCCTGGGATCTCGCGGAGCTCGAGCAGCGCTATCGCCGGTTCGTCGCGCTCTTCAGCCCGATCGCGCGTACCCTGCGGAGTGAGACGATCTGCCCCTCCGCCTGCTTCGTGATCCGCACGCTGCTCATCCATGAATACCGCAGGATCCACCTGCGCGATCCTTTGCTGCCGGCGAATCTTCTCTCCGCGACCTGGCCCGGGGCGGCGGCTTCGAGGCTTTGCAGGGATATTTACGGCGCGGTGTTGAGCGGGGCCGAGCGGTTCCTGACGGCGCACGGGGCGAATCGCGCCGGACCGATACCTCCGGCCAGTCCGCAGACGCTACGCCGCTTTGGCGGACTAGATCTTGCAACACCGAGGGACGCGCCGGCAGGCGCAAGGCAAGTGCCCGGCAGCCACTAACCGCCCCAAGGCTCGCCGTCGAGGCCGCTCGGACCGCCGAAGCAATGAGAGCGCTCGCGGGGGAGCGCTGGAGTCACGCCTTCGATATCGGCCGTGCCAATAAATCAACAACCCCCGGCCGGAGGCCGGGGGTTGCAAAACCGCAAGGAAGCGTCAGTAACGGCGCGAGCCGCCACCGCCGCCGCGATGACCACCGCCGCCGCCGGACCGCTCGCGCTCCTGAGCCTCATTCACCTTGAGGGACCGACCTTCGAAGTCGGTGCCGTTCAGCGCCTGCATCGCGCGCGAGGCGTCGGCGCTCGACATCTCGACGAAGCCGAAACCGCGGGGACGGCCGGTGTCGCGATCCGAGATCAAAGAGACCTTCTCCACCGTTCCGTACTTGGCGAACAGGGCTTGGACGGCCTCATCGGTCGCCGTGAAGGGAAGATTTCCAACGTATAGCTTGGTCACTGCAGAATTCTCACGATAGAGATGAAGGATGGGCAGATACAACTGCCTCTTGGTTCGCGAAGCTTTGCGAGGGTGGCAGACAAGGCCGGAAGTCGCGCCGGTATGGCGCTGCGGGCCGAGACAGTCAAGCCGAAAAGATACGAGCCTTTTGCGATACTACAGGAGTTCACGGCAGCCCGCCAAACTTTTGCGGCGCCTCCGGAAAGCGGCGGAGATTGCCTTGCGGTCGCATACCGGAAGGCGCAAGCTCGTTGCACGCGCTTCATGCCGACCGGTCGCGGAAGGTCCCGAGATCCGGTAACGCGTTCGGCCAGGCCCCGGGAACCCATGAACCTGACCCTAATCGATGCGTTCGCCCGCTATGGCGCCAAGCCGTCGAGTCGGCTGAGCAGCCTCTCCGCGATGGCCCCCGACGGCGCGATCGTTCTCAACTGCCTGCCTGCGCATTTCCGCCACCCCACCCGCGGCGTGCTGCGATACGAGGCCACGCTCTCGATGGTGCAGGCACAAGCCAAAGACCTCGGGATGCTCGGCGAGCATCTCACGCACGCCCGCGACAGCCGGCTGCCCGTTCGGATGGTCGTCAAGGCAGCAGCGCCGGTGACGACCGCCAGCAAGGGGCCGGGCTATCACGTTCGCCCCGATCTGCTCGGCAAGGTCGTGGAATTCGACGGTGATCACTTCATCGTCGACTTCACACGGCCGGCGCCCGCCCCTACCGCGGCAGTGCGGCGCAAGTAACCCCCGGTCAGAGGCCAGGCCGACCGCTGCCCGGCTTGCGGCTGCGGGCGGATCTCACCCGGGCCGAGACATGCGCCAGCACGGCGGGCCCGATGTGGCCTCCCCTCAACAGCGTGTCTTGGTGGTGATTTCGATCGCGCCGGCGGTAGGCACGTATGTCTTCGTCACGACGGGTCGGGGCATGGGCCGGCACATGATCCGGTCCGGAATTCTCCGGCGCTCTCACGTTGACTGCACGGAGCAATGGTCGAACGGATACGGATCGGGCCGCGCGCACCACGCTCCCGGCCGGAATGTAGGGAGATACGACAAAGTCGGACCGGTTCGATGGCCTCGCCATGGAGGAGTGGAATCCATGGCACAAGGAAGACGGGACCGTTGGACTGCCGCTGTCGCCGCGTGTGGCCGCCGCCCCTGACGTTCTCACGGCTCTGACTTGGGTACAACCGCCCGAGGACATTGTCGAAAGATCTGTTCTCGAGCATGAGAACGACGACGTGCTCGATCCTTCTCATCTCTTCCCGCGCCTTACCTCCAACGCCATGAGGGACTGGCGCGCGGCAAAGGCCCTGCCGTCGATGCCAGCTTGATCCAAGCCAGCGGCCGCAAGGATCGAGCCTGACTTCGACACCGGCCGGTCCAGGCTGTCCGGCAGGTCGCCAATCTAGGCGATCTGAGTCGTCACCCGCTTTCGAAACGCTGCCGCGGACTCTCCTGCCAGCTTGCGGAAGAACCGCGAGAAATAGGCGGGATCGCTGAAACCCAGAAAATAGGCCGTCTCGGCAACCGTCATGTTGGTGTAGGTGAGCGTCCGCTTTGCCTCCAGCAACACCCGTTCCTCCAGCACCCGTACGGGCGGCTTCCCGGCCACCTCGAGACAAGCGGCACGCAACTGCGCCGGTGTCACATTCAGAGCTTTCGCGTACTGCGCGATCGTCAGTCCCAGCCGCAGATGCGCCTCGATCTTCTCCCGGAACCGGGCCACGAGAGCGGCGCGCACGCTTCCCGGTGCCGAGACGGCTGTCTCAGGTCGATGCAGGACGCGCAGGGCACTGACCAGCACCGTGGTCAGGCGCGCCGTAACCGCCGCGGTGCCGGCGGGAGCCTGCCAGGTGAGCTCACGCCTGAGCCGCGGAAGCGCATCGGCGAGGTCCTGCTCCTCATTCGGATCACCCGCGAGTGATACGCAATGTGCGCCCGTGAAGAGGGATCGAAACACCGGCTCGCGCCGCGCAAGGTCGCCGAAGAGCGTCTCTGCGAACGTGACCACATATCCCTCGGTCTCGGGGAGGAATGCGAACCCGTGCACCACTCCGGCAGGCACGGTGAGGAGCGCGGGGGCCGCGAACGGCTGCCGCTGGGTCTCAGCCTCCATGTCGCCGCCGCCGCTGAAAATGACCAGGATCTGGTGGAGCGCCCGATGACCGTGCGGCCGGATGCGCCAGTCATGGAGTCTGCTGCGGTCCGCGATGGTCTCCACGTGCACGAACCGCTCGTCGGGGTCACGCGGCGGCTCGCCATAGAGAAAGAAGCGCGGAACCGGGGAACGGGAGGCGTTCGTTTGCACAAAAGTCCAATCCGGGAGACGTTGCATCCATGGCTGCGGTAGAGTCCAGGACGTATTTTAGCCGACCATGCGCGTGCAAGTCGTCATCGTCGGAGCGGGTCCCGCGGGCCTCCTGCTCGGCCAGCTTCTCCTCGAGGAGGGAATCTCCAACGTGGTGCTGGAGCGGCAGACGGCCGAGCATGTGCTCGGACGGATCCGTGCCGGGATCATCGAGACCGGTACTGTCGATCTGCTGAACGCGGCCGGCATGGGTGAAAGGATGCGGCAGGAGTCGCTCATCCACGATGGGATCGAAATCGCGTTCGCGAATGCTCGGCACCGAGTGAGTTTCCGCGAGCTGGTCGGACGCAGCGTGGTCGTTTACGGGCAGACGGAGATCACACGTGACCTGATGGCCGGCCGAGAAGCCGCCGGCGGCAACACGGTCTATTGCGCGGAAGGTGTGAAGCTTCACGGCATCGACGGCTCGCAGCCGCGCGTGACCTATCGACATCAAAATGTCGAGCACAGCATCGACTGTGATTTCATAGCCGGTTGCGACGGCTATCATGGGGTGAGCCGCACCAGCATCCCCCACAGCGCGCTCGCGTGCTATGAGCGCACATACCCTTTCGGGTGGCTGGGGATCATGGTGGACGAGCCGCCCGTGTCAGACGAACTCATCTACGTCAGCCATGACCGCGGCTTTGCGCTCTGCTCGATGCGCTCCCGGACGCGCAGCCGCCTCTATCTCCAGTGCAGCCTCGAGGACCGGGCGGCGGATTGGCCGGACGAGCGCTTCTACGAAGAGCTAGCACGCCGGTTGGATCCAGCGGCGGCAGCGCGCCTGCGGCCCGGCAAGTCGCTCGAGAAGAGCATCGCGCCCCTGCGCAGCTTCGTGGCGGAGCCCATGCGCCACGGGCGGCTGTTTCTGGTCGGAGACGCCGCGCATATCGTGCCCCCGACCGGCGCGAAGGGACTCAATCTCGCGGCGAGCGACGTCCATTATTTGTGGCGGGGCCTGACTGCCCACTACCGGCAGAATTCCGACACCGCGCTCGAGGACTACTCCCGGCGGGCGCTGGCGCGGGTCTGGAAGGCGGAGCGCTTCTCCTGGTGGATGACCTCGCTCCTGCACCGATTCCCCGAGAGCAGCGGCTTCGACCGGCGGATCCAGGAAGCGGAGCTGGATTACGTGCTCTCCTCGAAAGCGGCGCTCGCGTCGCTGGCGGAGAATTACGTCGGCCTGCCGCTATAGGCGTCGCGTCAGGCTCCGCTCTGGCGGGTGCGCCAGCCCGCATGGTATCCCTCGCGGGCATCGCGGGCGTAGGGCACGGGCGAGACCTTGACCCGGACCTCGACCTGCCTGTGGCGCTCCACCGTGGTCTTGCGCGTTCCTCCGTTCTCTTCGCCCCAGAGCAGCGTGAGCTCCTCGTCGATGTCGATGCCAGGATCCACCACGCCGAGTGACAGAGCGGTGCGCTCGTTGAAGCTGTAACCGCCGAACATGGAATAGCCGACGACTTTTCCGTCCTTCATCACGGCATCGTAAGACGCGGAGGCGTAATTGGCGATCGGCAGGTCGAAGAACTTGCAGCATTCCTCGCCCGGCCTGAAGAGCGATGCGTAGATCATCGCCATATCCTCACCGTTCCAGGCGAACGTCACCTTCTTGCGCTGCGGCTCTAGCGCGAGCTTCTCCAGCGCCTCGCGTCCCACGAAATCGTGGTCGAGCTTCACGAACGGACCGTAACCGAGCGCATGAGGCGTCAGGTAATAGTCCTCTATGTCATCCGACACGAAGCTGCCGCCGATCGAGCCGGTCGCTTCGTACCCGCTCGCCGGCAGCCACTCGCGGTACTTCCTCATCTTCTCGCCGGTATACACCGCCGGCAGCGGCGAGGGGATCCAGCCCGACTCGAGAGTGTTGCTCGCATACGCCCGGGAGCCCACCTGCACCAGCCCGAACTCCTGGCCCGCCTCCATCACGGCATCGCGGACTTGGTCATATTCGGCATACGGTCCCCAGATCTCGAGTCCGGGCGCTCCTGACATGCCGTGGCGCAGCGCCCGCACCTTGCGGCCCTTGATGTTGATGCTGTCCAGGGTGAAGAACCTGATGTCCGGCAGCTTCGCCCCGTTCAGCTTCTCCAGCACTTTCCAGGCGTTGGGCCCCTGTATCTGGAATCGGTAGTGACGGCGCGTGACCGGCTTGCCGCGCGGATGCGAGGGGGAACGGTCGTCGCGGATGTAGTCGACCTTCCAGCCGCCGGTCTGGCACTGGAACTCGATCCAGTTGACGGTGGGAGCGCGCCCGACGAAGAGCAGCTCGTTCTCCGCCAGGTAGAAGAGAATCCCGTCCCCGATGACATACCCGTCGTAGGACAGCGGGACCATCTGCTTCGCCTTGTTCGGGCTGAAATTGGCGAAGCTGTTGATGGTGAGATGCGACATGAGCTTCAGCGCATCCGGTCCCTTGACCGTCATCTCCGCCATGTGATGCGTCTGGTCGAAGAGCACCGCCGCATCGCGCCAGGCACCCTGCTCGTCGCGCCAGTTGGAGAACTCGCTCGGTACGACGGGGTAGACGTACGCTCCGAGCTGCGAATTGCGCAGCAGTTTCACGGGATTGCCGGCAGCGCCCAGAAGCTGCTCCAGGCTGGAATGGTTCATCGTCGATTGACCCTTGCATGCGAGTGGCGCGCAGACGGTAGCGGCTGCCGGGCAGGCGATGCGACCGGTAGTGAACAGAAACTCGCCCATCGGCGCTTGTATCGGCGGTCCGCGGACATTACGTTCATGCGCGGTCCGTCCACCGGAGGGTACCCGGCCGGTTGCCGTGTGCCCGCGATAACTCGGAGTCCCCCTATGAGCGCCGTTCCCGCACCGCATCCGATCCCAGAGCAGCCGACCTTCTCCAGCGCCCTCACCGAATTGCTGAAGCGCAAGCCGCGTCTGCTCGTCAACGGCGAATGGGTCCAAGCGCACGGCAAAGGCCGCATACCGGTCATCGACCCCGCCACCGAGCGCCAGATCTCGGAGGTCGCCGATGCTGACGCCGAGGATGTGGATCGCGCCGTCCGCGCCGCGCGGGCGGCATTCGAGAGCGGCCCGTGGCCCGAGATGCTGCCGGATGAGCGCGAGCGCCTGATGTGGCGCCTGGCCGACCTGATGGAACGGCACGCCGGAGAGCTCGCCGAGCTCGAGAGCCTCGACACCGGCAAGCCCATCGCGATGGCGCGCATGATCGACGTGCCCGGCGCGATCTCGCATCTTCGCTATATGGCCGGCTGGGCGAGCAAGCTCGACGGCTCGACCTTCAACACCTCGCTGCGCGCCGCCCCGGGCACGAAGTTCCACACCTACACGGTGCGCGAGCCGGTGGGCGTGGTCGCGCAGATCATCCCGTGGAATTTCCCCCTGCTCATGGCCGCCCTGAAGCTCGCGCCGGTGCTGGCCACCGGCTGCACCAGCGTACTGAAGCCGGCGGAGCAGACGCCGCTCAGCGCGCTTCGCCTCGGGGAGCTGATCCTCGAGGCCGGGTTCCCCCCGGGGGTGGTCAACATCCTGACCGGCCTCGGAGAGACGACCGGCGCGGCCCTCGTGGCCCATCCCGGTATCGACAAGATCGCCTTCACCGGCTCGACCGAGGTGGGCAAGCTCATCAACATCGCGGCCACCGCGACGCTGAAGCGCGTCTCGCTGGAGCTCGGCGGCAAATCTCCAGTGATCGTGCTGCCGGACGTGGACCCGCAGAGCGTCGCGGCGGGAGCCGCCCAGGCGGTGTTCTTCAATTCCGGACAGGTGTGCGTGGCGGGGTCGCGCCTGTTCGTGCAGCGCAGGATATTCGACAAGGTCATCGAGGGCGTGAGCGAAGCCTCACGCTCCATCGTCGTCGGACCGGGGCTCGATGAGCGCACCCAGATGGGTCCGTTGGTCTCGCAGGAGCAGCGCGATCGGGTGCTCGGATACCTGCAGTCCGGACGCAAGGAAGGTGCGACGATCGCCGCCGGCGGCGATGCGCCCTCGCACAAGGGTTATTACGTCAATCCAACGGTGATCGTGGACGTCAAGCCCGACATGAAGATCGTGCGCGAGGAGATCTTCGGCCCCGTGGTGGTCGCACAGCGCTTCGATGATCTCAACGAGGTCGCTGCCTGGGCCAACGATACTCCCTACGGTCTGGCCGCCAGCGTCTGGTCGAACGACCTGCGCGCGGTGCAGCGCCTGGTGCCAAAGATCAAGGCCGGCACGGTATGGGTGAACTGCCATGCCATGATCGACGCAGGCATGCCCTTCGGCGGCTACAAGCAATCCGGCTTCGGGCGCGAGCAGGGCCGGGCCGGCATCGAGATGTACACCGAGCTCAAGTCAGTATGCATGGCCATCTAGCAGCCGCGGAGGCACCGACATCATGACACCCCCGGAGCGCACACGCCGCGGCACCCTGATTCGCCAGGCCGACGGCACCTATCGCTTGACGTTCGAGCAGGTGCCGGTACCCAGACCCGCCGACCGCGACGTGCTGGTGCGCGTCCGCGCGGCCTCGCTCAACCGCCGCGACGTCTACGTGTTGAAAGGACAGTACCCCATGCCGCCCCGGCCGACACTGGTGCCGCTGTCGGATGGAGCTGGCGAGGTGGTCTCCGTCGGCACGGCCGTAACCCGCTTCAAACCCGGAGACCGGGTTGCCGCCCTCTTCTTCCAACGCTGGCTCGACGGACGGCCGGATGCAGAGACCCCCTCGTCCGCTCTCGGCGGGCAGCTCGACGGGATGTTGTCCGAGTACGTCTGTCTATCGCAGGAGGGGCTGGTCAGAGTTCCGGAGGGATATTCGTACGAGGAGGCCGCGACCCTCCCCTGCGCGGCCGTCACTGCGTGGAATGGCCTCATCACCCGCGGCCGGATGCAGCCGGGAGACAATGTCCTGCTCCTCGGCACCGGCGGCGTCTCGATCTTCGGGCTGCAGTTCGCCGCCGCGGCCGGTGCGCATCCCATCGTCACCAGCTCGAGCGACGACAAGCTGGCGCGCGCCGAGGCGCTCGGCGCTGCCGTCACCATCAATTATGCCAGGATGCCCGAGTGGTCCGGAGCCGTGCGCGCCGCCACTCGAGGCGTCGGCGTTCACCAGGTGCTCGAGGTCGGGGGAACCGGCACCCTGCCGCAATCCCTCGCCAGCCTCGCCCCCGGCGGACACATCGCGCTGATCGGCGGACTGTCCGGATTCGGCGGTGACATACCGGCCATGGCACTCCTGCATGCCAACGCCACGGTCAGCGGCATCTACGTCGGCTCCCGCGCGAATTTCGAGGCGATGACCACCTTCATCGAGCGGCACCGCATCCGGCCGGTGATCGATCGGGTCTTCGAGCTCGATGAGGCCCTGGAAGCCTATCGACGGATCGATGCCGGAGAGCACCTCGGCAAGGTGGTGATCAGGCTATAGGTGTCAGGGAAGCTTGCCGGCGATCTCGACGATCAGCTCCCGCAGCCAGGCGTGCGCCGGATCGGGATCATGCCGGTTGTGCCAGAGGAGCAGCTCGTGCTGCACGGGCGTCGGGAATGGAGTTGGGAACGTCTTCAGCAGTGAGACCGCGGGGGCCATCCTCAGCACCCTTTCGGGCATCGTCGCCACGTAGGAAGTGCCGGCCAGCACCAGCGGCAGGTGCAGCAGGCTCGGCACCGCGAGCTGCACGCTCAGGTCGATGTCAAAGAGGCGCCGGACCAGCTCCTCGGTGCTGGCGGAGTACGCGCTGGGCGCGCCGAAGGCGTGCGGCAGCGAGAAGAACTGCTCCGCCGTGAGGCTGTCACCGACGGTGGGATGATTGGCATCGACGGCGCAGATCCAGCGTACCGGACGCAGACGGATCATGCGTAACGAGGCCGGCCACGCGCGGGTCGCGTACAGCCGCAGGCTCTCCAGGGACACGCACAGGTCCGCCTCGCCGTACTCGAGCCGGGTCAGCATGCTCTCCGAGATCAGCTGCACCCGGCAGGAGATGCGGGGCGCCTCCAAGGCGAGGCGCTTGACCAGGGCCGGCAACAGATCCGGCAGCGCCTCCTCCGAGATGATGATGGTGAACTCGCGCCGGGCGGTGGCCGGATCGAATTCCGGCTGGGTGCCGAGGGTCGCCTGGATCCGCAGCAGCGCCTCGCGCACCGGCTCGACCAGGGACTGTCCCCGCGGCGTCAGCTCCAGATTCCGTCCGACGCGCACGAGCAGCGGATCGTTGAAATACTCGCGCAGCTTGTGCAGAGCCGCGCTCATCGCCGGTTGCGACACATACAGCTTGTCGGCCGCGCGGCTGATGTTTTTTTCGTGCAGCAGCGCGTCGAGGGAGATCAGCAGGTTCAGGTCGAAGCGCCGCAGCTCGAGCACGGGCCATTATAGGTGCAATGGAACGCCCGGCGTACAGCGGGCAGGATCGGCACGGCGCACCTGGGCGCGGTACTCGCGCGGCGTCACCCCGAAATGCGCCCTGAACACGCGTCCGAAATGGGTCGCGCTATTGAATCCGTGGTCGAAGGCTATCGCGGTCACGGTCCGGCCCCGCTGGCTGTCGGCGAGCAACGCCTGGGATGAGGCCTCCAGCCGCCGCACGAGGATGTAACGCGCCACCGTCGCCTCGCCGTCCGAGAAGAGATAATGCAGGTAGCGAGTGGTGATCCTGCAAGCCCGGGCAATCTGGGCGGGCGCAAGATCCGGATCGTACAGGTGGGCGTGGATGTAGTTGATGATGCGAATCCGGTGCGCCGTACCCCGCGAGGAGCGCTCGGCATGGGTCCTCGGCACCTGGGAGTATGCGGCGCCCAGAACGTCGAGGACGGCGGCCGCGATCTGCTCGGCCGACTCGCCGTCGAGCCCATGGCGGCACTGGAGCCAGTAATGGCGCAGGAAGCCGGACATCAGCCCGCTGACGCCCGTTGCCGCTCGCATCGGCGTGGCGGCCAGCGACTCCGGGCAGGCGATATGGCGGCGCAGTTTGACGGTGGGGACTCCAACCACGAGCATCCGGCTTCCGCTCGGGCAGCTGATCTCGTAGTGGCGGACGCCATCGCACAAGGTGAAGTCACCGGTGCGCAGCAGGGCCTCGCGCCCATCCTGGCGGACGATGCCTTCACCTTCGAGCTGCAGATGCACGAAGAACCGCGGCGGGTGCATGCGGGCACCCGAGCTCCGGGCCAGCCTCGCCTGCGCATCCGAATCGACTTCCGTCGCCAGCATATCGCCGAGCTCGGTCCAGGCGACCGGGGCTCTGGCGGCGCCCTGCGGGTGAGACGCGGCGTGATCTGCCGGTCCGCGGCAGGGATCGGTCCCGGCAGCGGCGGATGACTCGCTGTAGATCATGATCTCCCCCTCGCAGCCGCGACCCCGCGCGGATTGCGGCTTTTTTATACGGAGGCGCTACTGCTTGAACAAGCCGGCCACGGTTATAGGTGGTATTGGCAAGTCCCCCTGCCCCGGGGGCCGCGTGCCGCGCCGGCTTTCACCGGAGGCCTCGTGCCGTTTCACCTTGGGTGGAATGCTCCAGCCGGTTTGGCGGTAAATCATGCGGGTCCCAAGACCTGGCAGTGAACGATCCGGAGCACAAAGATGAAGCAGGAAAATCTCGAGCAGCTGCTGCGCCGCACCGGCAATCCGGTGCGCATGCTGCGAAACTCGCAGATCGGCGCCTACGTCTACCCTGTGGTGCCCTACGAATTCAGCAACTGGCGCAGCGAGCAGGTGGCCTGGCAGAAGACGGCCGTGCTCTACGATCAGTCGCACCACATGGCGGAGATCACCGTCAAGGGGCCCGATGCGCTGCGGATGCTTTCCCATCTCACCATCAACAGCTTCAACGGCTTCGTCCCGAACAAGGCCAAGCAGATGGTCCCGTGCAGCCATGACGGGTACGTGATCGGTGATGGGATCCTCTTCCATTTGGACAAGGACGAGCTGCTCTTCGTCGGGCGCGCGCCCACGGTGAACTGGATCCAGTTCCAGGCCGAGACCGGCGGTTACCAGGTCGAGGCGATACGCGACGACCGGTCGCCGTCCTATCCGCGGGGCAAGCCGGTGCATCGGCGACACTACCGTTTCCAGATTCAGGGACCGAATGCCATGCAGGTCCTGACGAAGCTCAATGGCGGGCCGCTGCCGGAGGTCAAGTTCTTCCAGATGGGCCTCATCGACATCAGGGGCCGCAAGGTGCGCTGCCTGCGCCACGGCATGGCCGGCGAGCCGGGCCTCGAGATCTGGGGTCCGTATGCGGAGTATGACGAGATCCGCGAGGCCGTCGTCGCGGCGGGCCGGGACTTCGGGCTGATGGAGGTCGGCGCGCGCGCGTACTCCAGCAACACCCTCGAGTCGGGCTGGATCCCCTCGCCGCTGCCGGCGATATACACGGGCGAGGAAATGCGGACCTACCGCGAATGGCTGCCGGCCGCCGGCTACGAGGGCTCGGGCTCGATCGGCGGCAGCTTCGTATCCGAGAACATCGAGGACTACTACCTCACGCCGTACGCGCTCGGCTATGGTCCTTTCATCAAGTTCGACCACGACTTCATCGGCGCCGAGGCGCTCAAGCGCCACGCGACGGAGCCCCAGCGCAGGAAAGTGACCTTCGCCTGGAACCCGGCCGATTTCATCAAGATCTACGCCTCGCTCCTCGATCCGGAAGGCGAGAACTACAAGTACTTCGACTTCCCCAACAGCAACTACTCCTCCGCCTCCTACGACAGAGTCATGTCGGGCGGCCGGACGGTGGGGTTCTCGATGTTCGGCGGCTACAGCTACAACGAGCGCACGGTGCTCTCCCTCGGCGTGGTCGATCCGGAGGTGCAGATCGGC
This sequence comes from Pseudomonadota bacterium, assembly GCA_019352035.1. GTDB lineage: Bacteria > Pseudomonadota > Gammaproteobacteria > Steroidobacterales > Steroidobacteraceae > 13-2-20CM-66-19. The sequence continues at coordinate 22,650 of JABBNZ010000051.1, forward strand.
GACGTCCTCACCCTGGTGTGGGGCGAGGAGAACGGCGGCACGACCAAGCCCACGGTCGAGCCGCACAAGCAGCTCGAGGTCCGGGTCCGGGTCGCGCCGGCGCCCTACTCCCAGGGCGCGCGCGAGAGCTATCACTCGGGGTGGCGGACCCGTCAGACCTAGGGTGGGACGCGCAGGTCAGCCAGCCAGCCCTGAAGCGCCGCAGTGACCGCTTGCGGCCGCTCCAGAGTCACCATGTGGCCGCTCTCCTCGATCACCGCCAGACGTGCGCCGGCGACCATGCCGGCCATCTCCTCGTGACGCCGCAGCGGGCTCCAGTTGTCCTGTCGACCGCAAAGAACCAGGGTCGGACACCGGATCGCGCGCAGCACGTCCTCGGCCGAAGGCCGATCGAGGAGCGCCCGGATCTGCGCGGCGAAGATCCCGGGGGTCTTGCGCTCGATCATCGCCAGGATCGCCTCCATCAGCACCCGATCCGGCAACCGCTCGGAATGGACCATCCCCCGCACCCACTCCCGGCCCATCACGCGCATGCCCTGGGCGAAGGCGATATCGAGCAGGCGGTAACGCGCTCGAGCCTCCGCCTCGCCGGCCTCGCCCGGGGCCCTCGCCTGATAGCCCGTATCGAGCAGCGCAATTGCGTCGACGCGCTGCGGTGCAGTCCGCATCAGCTCCAGCGCCACGCGGCCTCCCATGGAATGACCGGCGAGCGAGAAGCGCGGAGGGGCCGACGCGAGCGCCGCTTGCGCCATGACCGCCAGCGAGTCGGCGGCACCGTAATCTGCAACGAGACAGTCGAAGCGAGCCGATAGTGCGGCGATCTGCGGCTCCCAGACGGCGCGATCGCACAAGAGTCCCGGCAGGAACACCACGGTGTCGCGGCTCACCCGGGTCATCCCTTGCGCAAGGGGAAGTCCTGCTGGGTCGCCGCGTACTCGATGAAGAAATCGAGCGCGCGCGGATCGGCCATGGCGCTCAGGTTGGCGGCCTTCTCCGGCGGCGTGCCCAGGAGGATCCGCCGCACCGGCACCTCCATTTTCTTGCCCGTGAGCGTCATGGGAATGGCCGGCACCGGGATGACCGCATCGGGGACGTGACGCGCCGTGTACTCGCGGCGCAGCGTGGCGCGGATCTTGTCCGCCACCGGCTGCAGAGACACTCCTGGTGCCAGCTTCACGAAAAGCGGCATGAAGAATCCGCCATCCGGGAGGTCGAGATTGACGATCAGGCTGTCCTCGACCTCGGGCAGCGTGGATATCGCCCGATAGATCTCCGCCGTGCCGATGCGCACTCCGTAGCGGTTCAAGGTCGCATCGGAGCGTCCGAGCACGAAGCAACCGCCGCGCGCGTTGACGCGGAAGAAATCTCCATGGCGCCAGACACCCGGAAACTGCTCGAAGTAGCTTTCCCGGTAACGCCGGCCCTCAGGATCGTTCCAGAAGCTGACGGGCATGGACGGCATGGGCTCCGTGATCACCAGCTCACCCACCTCGTCGATGACACTCTCACCCCGCTCATTGAACGCCCGGGCCGCCACGCCCAGGGATGGCGCCTGGATCTCCCCGGCATATACCGGCAGTGTCGGCACGCCTCCGACGAACCCGGTGCAGCAGTCGGTGCCACCGCTGCCATTGGCCACCCACAAGTCCTCCTTGACGCTGGCGTAGAACCAGGCCATGGAGCCGGGAGTGGCCGGAGAGCCCGCGAGAGAGATGCTCCTGAGGTGTGACAGGTCATAGCGCTCGCGCGGCACGATCCCTGAGCGCGCCATCTGCTCCACGTACGTCGGGCTGGCGCCCAGCATGTTGGCGTCCGCATCACGGGCGAGCTTCCACAGGACGTCAGGGAAAGGATATGCGGGACTGCCATCGTAGAGGACCGGGATTGCGCCGGTGGCCAGCGTGCTGACTAGAAAGTTCCACAGCATCCAACCCGTGGTGGTGAAGAACAACAGCCGCTCCCCCGGGTGCAGATCGAAATGGAATATCGCGTTCTTCTGGGTCTCGAGCAGGATGCCGCCGTGGCCGTGCACGATCGCCTTCGGCAACCCCGTAGTACCCGAGGAAAAGAGCGTCCACAAAGGATGGTCGAACGGCACCTGCTCGAAGCGGAACGCTTCCGGGTCGATGGCGGGGTGATCGAGCACCTCGGACCACCGCAGCGCGTCGGGCCGCGGCGGTGGCGCGCCCGGGTCGAGGCACGGCAGATAGATCACCTCCCGGAGCGTCGGAAGGCCGGCCAGGATCCGCTCGAGCTCCGCCCGCCGATCGTAAGGCTTGCCGCCATAGCGGTAGCCGTCGATGCAGAAGAGCACCTTCGGCGAGAGCTGCGCGAACCGATCGAGAACACCGCGCTCCCCGAAATCCGGCGAGCAGCACGCCCAGATGGCCCCGATCGCGGTGGTGGCGAGCATGGCCACCACCGTCTGCGGAATGTTGGGCATCCAGGCGACCACCCGATCGCCCGGCTGCACGCCGAGCGCCCGCAGGCGCGTGGCCAGAATGCGCACCTGGGCCGCGAGCTCCGGCCAGCCGAGCGCCTCGAGCGGCCGGCTCTCGCTCGCATGCAGCAGCGCGATACCGCCCGCACGCTCCCGTCGCAGCACGTTCTGGGCGTAATTGAGACGCGCGCCCGGGAACCACTCCGCCCCGGGCATGCCGCGGCGGCCGAGCACACGGCTGAAGGGGACGGAAGCCTCCACGCCGAGATAACGCCACAAGGCGCCCCAGAACGACTCCAGGTCCCCGACCGACCACCGCCACAGCTCCGTGTAACTCCCGAACGAGAGCCCGTGCTCACGCTCGAGCCAGCGGCTGAAGGCAGTCACATTGGCGTGCTCCACCCGCTTCGCATCCGGCGTCCAGAGAAGCTCCCCCTCTCTCATCGACTTTCCCACCTCTGAAAAGCAAAGGGTCGCCCGACCAGCGATCGGGCGACCCGAAGGGTTTCCTGCGAGAACTTACTCGCCCATGCGTACCCGCAGAGTAACGTACCATTCCCTGGGGGGATTGTAGT
>JABBNZ010000180.1 GCA_019352035.1 Pseudomonadota bacterium
TTGCGCTTCGCTATCCAACAATTTTACCCACACGAAAGCCGGAAGAGCCAGTTTTCGCACCTCCCAATGCTGCGGAATGTCGCCGAGCCAGGGGACGCCGGAAGGCTTTAGCGGGACGGATGGGTCGAGGCCGCGTGTGACGGCGCGGTGGATGATGGCCTGCTTCTGCTCGCCCAGCAACGCGATAACCTTCCGCTTCGCCCGGATCGCACGCTCCAGCCTCCCGTTCGCCCAGCCCAGAAACCGCACAATCGCCGCCTGCTCGTCCGGCGGGGGACACGGAGACAGTATCTGCTTGAAGTCACCCCAATAGAGACGATTGCGGTCCTTCACAATTCCGCGCGAACAGCTGTCGATCTCGGACATGAAGGCGGCCGTTCGAAACAGCGCGACAAAGAATTGCGGCTCGACATCTGGATACGGTCGTGCAACCACGTAGGCCGGACTCACCAGACCATCAACAGGCGACACGCCCACTGCACCCTGCCACATTCGCATCATGTTGTAGGCCAAGTCGTCTTTTTCAGCCCGCTTGTACTTACCTTTGTCCGACATGACCTGTTTGCGTGCCGAACTTTCGAAGTTGCGCACTTGGATCCCGGTCTTTAGTGATACCTCTAGAATTGGTAGCTCACCGTGTCCAGTTTCGTTTCGCTGTCCAAACAGACTGCCATTGCGAACTACGCGCCAGCTGCTCGGTACCCGCCCGAGCCACGACACCCCAGACTCCTTGTACTCCCCATACGGCTTGAGGTCGGCGATCATTCTTCCGTTTCCCCAGTGATCTCGCCTTCGGCCGCCGGACCGGCTTGCCAGTCTGATGCAAGGCTATGCCACTCTGTCGCCCGCGATATGGCATTGCCTTGTTCATCCTTACCGATCCAAACACCCCAGAACTCGGGGTCATCGGAGCGGGGCTGTTGCGACTTCGGTAGGTCATTCATCTTTACCAGAACCGGCAGCTCAGATGCCCAGCCGAGCAGAATGGCGCTTTGCGAGGGCAGCGAGGGCAGCTCGCGAAGCAGTCCGCGAAGGTTGTCCGGTACTAGCCGTTGGACCAACTCCTGGTCGCGATCGTTGCTGATTCGGTGGAGCAAGAACGTGTTGCATTGCGACAGCACCGTGGGCGAGAGCTCTGATGGGCGTTGCGACGACAGGACCAAGCCAAGTCCGAACTTGCGCCCTTCGCGAGCGATGCGCTCGAATACCTGGCAGCAGATGCCGGCGGCATCCTGATTCTCGACGTCCACCTTGTAGCGCTTGATAAAGGTGTGGGCCTCTTCCATCACCAAGACAGTTGGCAGCGCGACACGAGTCAGTTTCACGTATCGTTGCGACGCTTCAAACACCATGCGCGCTATAACGGCGGTGACGACATGAACGACCTCGGTTGGCACGAGGGAGAGGTCAATCACCGATACGCACCCGCCTTCGGCGTTGGCGCTGCCGATGTAGTCGCTGAGCCACGCCTCAAGAGTGACTTCGCCTGCATTCCCGATGATCGCTTTCATCTTCGGGTCAGACAAGAACGTCCGGATACGGGACACCAGAAAGTCGAGGAACTGGCTGACGTTCTCCTGCTCGGCAAGAGTCTCAAGGTGATCCGCGAGGTCGGTGCCACTGAACGCCAGCGGAACATCCTCGTCTGGACCCTCCTGATAAATGACACCGCCGAGCCCATCGAGGGACGTCCGGAGCGCAGTGACTATCGGGTTAACCTGGTCTTCCGAGAAGGGGCGGTAGAACTCAATAGTCTTCCCGTCTTTCTGAAAGCTGTTGTGCGTTTCGCTCAACGCCTTATCGATGGCGCCCCGAACTTCCTCGAGCTGATTGTCCGGGTACTCAGCAATCTTCGCTTCGATGTCGCTGTTCATTGCTTTCAGGCGGAAGCCGAACTTGGTTTCGTCTGTCTGGATCGCGCCCGACCGAAGATCACGCTGTATGGTGATCAATCGCGACGAAAGATATCGGCGAAGTGAGATCTTCCGCTCCTCGTCAGTTGGGTCGCCGATGCCGATCCGGCCAGCCTTCACTTCTCGCAGCGCGCGCCGGAGCAAGGGCCGTTGCGTCTTTGCGCTTGCCTGCGTGAACGAGCACCACTCCGCGCTATTCCAAAACCACAGCGGAACCTTCAGCGCGGTTTCGCACTCAGTCGGACTTACCTTGAAGATGCGTGCCTTGAGCGCGTCGTCGCCACCGAAGGCCCGCGAGTACTCGCCGTTGGGGTCCAGCACGATAAACCGGGCATTGGGTCGGCCCACCGCGCCTGCTTGCGTACGTGCGTGCGTCGCCTGCTCAAGGCTCCAGCGAATCAAGCCGGCGACTGAGCACGACTTGCCGCTCCCGGTATTTCCGAGTACCGCTAGGTGACGCCCGAACAGGCGATTGGGGTCGATGGAAACGACCGCGTCACCGGCGAGCGGACTGGTGCCGATCTTCACCCGTCGTCGTTCTCCCGACTCGACGATAGAGCGAAGCTGGCCATCCGTGGGCAACAGAACCGCGGCGCCAACCGAGGGCAAGCCTTCCGCGCCGCGACGGAAGTCGTATGCCCCGTCTTGTGAACGCCTGCTGAGCGTGCCGAGCGGATTGAGCCTCAACTTGCGCAGCGGATACGGCAGATCCACCAGGCCGAAATCCTGCATCCCGCGCCGCTTCGGGAAGGCGGAGCGCTCGACGGTGAGCCACTCGACCTGGCCGACAAGGAACGCTTCATCCACCGGGATGAGTAGGTAGCCGTTGACCCTGGGAAACGGCCGGGGGCCGCCGGCGTTCAGCGAGATTGACTCGGGGGCCTCGATGTCCAGCGCGACCTTTATCTCGTCCGGCGAAACGAAGTCCACGGCGCCGATCCGCAGGCTACCGGCTTGCTCGAACGGTGTTTGGCTCACGACATCGGGCTCCCGTCGCCCGCCGCCGGGTTCTCGCCATCATTGTTAATGCGGGGTTCGGTACCCCAGCGCGCCTTGAGGATCTCCGCCATCCGGAAAGTGGTCCGGTCGATCGCGGGCTTCGGCAGGTAGTGGTCGACCAGTGTGTGCAAGTCACCGAGATGATTGCCGATGAGCAGCGTGATCTGCGCCTGTCTGCCCAATCGCTCGTAGGTTCGCACGATGCGCCCCAGTGGATCGTCGTAAGCGATGATGACTAGGTGCGCCGACGGAATCGTCATCATGTCCTCGATCACGCGATTGATGTGCTCGTCGCCGAAACTGTAGCCGTAGCAAACCATGGTGCTGTTCGGCCGGCAGATGGCGGCAGCAAAGTCCCGGAATAATTCTACGTAGGGGTACGCTGACGTCTCTCTATCTTTTGCCGCGTTGGGATAGATCATTAGGCCGGACGCATCAACGCCACTCAGACCCGGCGCCTTGAGGTACGGCGCAGCCTCGTCGGCACCGAATGGCAAACCGATCCGGTGGATCGTTCCATCGCAAACTAGCCAATCGACCGACCCGTGCAGCTTGGTGAAGCGCGCAACACCTTCGAGGTAGCGCGGCTCCCCGCGGATACCGGGCGGGTTGTAGTGCAGGTCCACATCGAGGCGCGAGGCGCGAAAGACAGGCGCCAGCGTGCCCACGAAGCGGTCGATGAGACGCAGCCCCGCCGCGTCAGCACCTGCCTCGATGAAGCGATCGTAGTTCGTGGTGAAGAGCTGTAAACGCTCGCGAGTGCCCGCACGGCTCGCGAAACTCATCAGAAAGCTGACGAGGTAGTTGAACGCGTTCTCACGCCTCCCGACATCCGCCGTCGCGAGATTATGCTCGCCCTGCAGGACGGACTTGGCAAACGCTTTAAGAGTGTCCTTCAGGTAATCTCGCAGCGCTGATGCTTGCTTCTGCTCCGCTGAGTCATCGGCCTTGGACGCAGCGAGGATCTCGAGGCCTCGAAGTAGCTCCTGGGAGACGCGGATTTGATCTTCGAAGTTTCCTTCCTCGCGCCCGGCTGTCTTCGCCGCACGGGTCGCTTCTTTTTCGATCTCGTCGTTCAGACACTGAGCGGGAACAGTGGCCATTCCCGGCAATATCGTGCCCGTTCCCAGGCGATGCACGGCGTGCGTCAGCCCCGAGCCGACCAGCAAGGACAAGTGCTCCGATTGGACGAGTGCCGTCAGCCAAGGCTCGATGCGCGCACGCAGTTTCTCGGGTCCGAAAGCCTCTTCGGGCTTTACCCAAGAGCACTCCGATTCGGTGGGCAACGTAAACTGATCAGCCGCCACCGAATCCGCAGTGCGATTTAGAAAGA